>JAFDXS010000085.1 GCA_018267795.1 Bacteroidota bacterium
AACAACTGAAGACAAAACATGTGCAGGCATCTTCACAGTTATTTTTCAATGTTTTTTCAGATTTTGAAAAAAACAACCTGCTTCTACAACAAGCCTATGACGAGGTAATGACCTTCCAAATGGAGCAGGTTCGCCTGGCGGAAGCCGTACAACGCATGCGGGAACAAACAATCGTTATAAGGGAGCTGGATAAATTAAGTCCTTTCTGTTTTCCTATCTTTACAGAACGGTTCAGGGAACAACTGAGCAATGAGAAATTTGAGGATAGAGTACTAAAAATATTAAATCAGTTAGAAAAGTAGATGCAGTTATTTCTTCGCGGGTCTGAATTCACATTATTACCTGAAAAAGCTTTATACAAACATGACGAATCGCTGCTTATTATAGCAGATATACACCTGGGCAAGGCGAGCCATTTTAGAAAGTCAGGCATCCCTATGCCGGCTAATGCACAGGCGGCCGATTATAAGGCACTGGAAAGATTATTTGAAAAAGTGCAGCCGGAAAAAGTATATTTTCTCGGTGATCTGTTTCACAGCACATTCAATGGTGACTGGCACTATTTCGCTGCGCTTATCAGTAGGTTTCAGCAAATTGATTTTACCCTGATAAAGGGGAATCATGACCTGATAAACAAAAGTTTATTCAGGGAGCTTAATATCACTGTAATAGACAACACGCTGGAAGATGCCTCATTTATTTATTCTCATGCGCCACTAAGCGAGACTGACGGGAAAATAAATATTTCGGGGCATATACATCCCGGTATACGACTATCGGGACAAGCGAGGCAAAGCCTTACTATACCCTGCTACTACCTCATCAATAACATCTTACTACTTCCTGCTTTTGGTGTCTTAACAGGCCTATACATTATGGATTGGGACAATGCCGCAGATATATACGCTGTACTCTCGAATGAAGTACGCAAAATCTGAGTCGCCCTTTTATTTAAGGAAGAACAGAATGTACACAGGTATCATAATGAACATAGCAGATATTGACAATGCAATAGCCATTTCTTTCTTTTTCTTTCTGGTCATTTGGTTCAGGTTTAGGATGCAAATATTCGTCACTGTATTTATTAATGGAAAGTTTTTAAGGGACTTAACAGCCGGTTTGCAGCACATTAACAAGCTGTTTAAAAACCCCGGAAAAGAATATTGAATATAATTTTGCTTTTCTGTATATCCCGATGCAGAACGGTATACCAGCACTATAAAAAGATTATCGGAGAAATTTCCCGTGCGAAGGCTACCTGCACAGAAATGTAAGGCAGAGGGGTATCATTGCAAGAATGACAACACTTACTACTGCCAGTATTAATAAGAAGAGTTTATTTTTTCTCATTATTAGTAAAAATGGAGGGCAAAGATTAATCAGCTTTTTCAATCATGCAAGGCATGGCGGTGTGTTAACAGTTGATTTACAGATGGGATGAATGGGAGTTTTCATCACGACACTG
The DNA here is from genome assembly GCA_018267795.1 of Bacteroidota bacterium. Lineage (GTDB taxonomy): Bacteria > Bacteroidota > Bacteroidia > Chitinophagales > Chitinophagaceae > SZAS-30. The sequence goes on from JAFDXS010000085.1 coordinate 1,466, forward strand.
TAATAATTCATGATAAATTTGGGAATATAACATCTTCATAGACAGCTTTATGTTATCTTTGACGGCATTCCAATTGATAATTTTTAGATTGTGACGTAATGGTTATAACAGAGTGATGAGCTCTATTAAAATTGGCCAAAAATTATTATTTATGATTACTCCAAAGTTCGCCGCGCCTAAGCTCTCCCTTCATGCTGAATTGAAAAAACGTGTGAATGATTATTTCCAGACGAAAGGCATACAGCCCACAGGTAATTATAAGCTTTTTGTAAAGGCTGCTTTGCTCATCTTAAGTTATACTGCTCTTTATATACATCTTGTATTTTTCACGCCTACAGCCTGGGTAGCAATACTTGAATGTATGCTACTTGGCATACTTACCTCCGGCATTGGCTTCAATGTAATGCATGATGGCTCGCATGGCAGCTTCAGCAATTATCCCTGGCTTAATAATATAGCTGCTAAAACATTGGACATGCTTGGCGCCAGCAGCTTTATGTGGAATACCAAGCATAATATAGTGCATCATGCCTATACTAATATTGATGGTGTGGATGATGACCTGAATGCCGGTATGCTACTACGCATGTGCGATACACAGAAGTATCATAAAATACATCGCTACCAGTATATATACTTTTGGTTCCTTTATTCTATGCTCTACTTTTTCTGGGTGTTTTTTACAGACTATAAAAAGTACTTTACCAATAAAGTAAAGGTAGTAGAGATAAAGAAACTGAAGTTTACGGATCACTTGCTTTTCTGGACCTCTAAAGCAGCGCATATATTCTTTTATGTCGCCTTACCTATTTATATGGTAGGTGTTTGGCCATGGCTTATTGGCTTTACCGTATATGCTATGGTGGCCGGCTTTGTATTGAGCATTGTCTTTCAATTGGCCCATACTGTAGAAGAAACTACCTTTCCGCAGGCTATACAACCTGCTAACAAGATAGAAGATGAGTGGGCACTGCACCAGCTAAAAACCACTGCAAATTTTGCCACGAAGAATAAACTGATTACATGGTGGGTTGGCGGCCTTAACTTCCAGGTAGAGCATCACCTATTCCCTAAGGTATCGCATGTGCATTACCCTGCTATCAGTAATATCATTAAAAGAACATGCGCTGAAATGAATGTGCCTTATATAGAGCACCCTAAGATGGTGCATGCTATAGCTTCGCATGTGGCCCACTTAAAGAAGCTGGGTAACCAATAAAAAAAGGGGTTGAAAATCAACCCCCAAATGCATCTTTTATTTTATCAAAAAAACTTCTTTCTTCCTTCATCTCCTTCGCCTCCGGGCCGGGTTTGAAGTTTGCTGATTCCTTCAGCTTTTCAAGCATATCTTTTTCTTCATTGCTCAGGTTCTGCGGAGACCATACATTTACTTCCACCAGCTCATCGCCTTTCTCATAAGACTGGAATGCAGGGAATCCCTTTCCTTTCAGCCTGAAGACTTTACCACTCTGCGTGCCCGGCGGTAATTTTATTTTAGCCTTACCGTCTATTGTAGGCACCTCTACCTGTGTACCCAGCACGGCATCAGGGAATGAAACGTGGAGGTAGTATATTACATCGAGATCCTGGCGCTTGAGGTGCGGGTGCTTTTCTTCTTCTACTAATATCAACAGATCTCCCGGAGCCCCACCACGTTCACCGGCATTGCCTTTACCGCTCATGCTTAGCTGCATACCATCCTGTACGCCTGGTGGTATATCAAGGCTCAGCGTTTCTTCGCCATATACACGTCCTTCACCTTTACAGCTGCCACACTTAGCAGTAATGCTCATACCCTCACCATTACAGGTAGGACAAGTAGTTACCGTCTGCATCTGGCCAAGGAAAGTGTTAGTTACCCTGCGCACCTGGCCGCTGCCGCCGCAGGTACCACAGGTCTGTATAGAGCCTTTATCTTTTGCACCGCTGCCATTACAAGTCTGGCAGGATACGTGCTTTTTCACTTTTATCTTCTTGTTGGCACCATTGGCAATTTCAGCGAAATTCATTTTCAGCTTCACACGTAGGTTAGCACCACGTGTACCCCTGCGGCTACCGCCCTGGCGACCACCGCCAAAGAAGCTGCCAAACATATCGTCGCCGAATACATCGCCAAAATTCTGGAAAATATCTTCCATGCGCATGCCACCGGGGCCACCGCCATAACCGCCACCATTGCTGCCCATACCTGCATGGCCAAAACGGTCATATTGGGCACGCTTGTCGGCATTGCTTAGCACATCATAGGCTTCAGCTGCCTCCTTAAAATGCTCTTCAGCATCCTTATTCCCCGGGTTTCTGTCCGGGTGATACTGCAATGCTATTTTTCGGTAAGCTTTTTTAATCTCATCAGCACTAGCACCACGTGCCACACCCAGCACTTCATAATAATCTTTCTTTGCCATAGCCTAAATCCCCTTTAGAAAGGATTTTACGTGTTATTATTAATAAAAATTATAAAACTATTTTCCTACCACCACCTTGGCGTGGCGTATAAGCTTATCATTCAAATAATATCCCGGTTCTGTTTCGTCAATTATCTTCCCCTCCATGTCAGCGCTTGGTGCAGGAATTTCAGTTATTGCTTCATGCATGTCAGGATTAAATGGCTGGTTGATGCTTTCCATCCTGCGCAAGCCCTTTTGCTGCAATACATTACGCAATTTATTGAATACCAGGGATATTCCTTCTCTTAGCGCTTCTATATCTTTTGCGTTCTCTACCTGCTTTTCAGCACGTTCGCAGTCGTCGAGCACACCGAGCAGTGATTGTAAAATATCTTTACCCGCAGTAAGCCTCAGTTCTTCCCTTTCCCTTGCATTGCGTCTTTTAACATTCTCAAATTCGGCTACCAGGCGCACATATTTGTCCTTTGCCTCATCAAGCTCTGCCTTTAGTTTGTGCAATTCTTCTATAGGCTGTTCAGCCAAGGCATTAGATTCTTCGTTTGCCAATGCGTCATTTTCGCTCTCGTTTTGTGCCATGCTGTCGGCATTTTCATAGTTTGTATCCATATTTTCCAATGGGTTATCGCTCATAATCTTCTTTTTTTTAAAAAACATGCTGCTTATAATATTCGTCAATTATTTTGCCATTATGGTATTTTGACAAATTGTCGCATATAATACGCTGATTTTTGTGCCATTTCACTCTAAAACTGTCAGGGAAATGGTGTTCTTGCGGCGGCAACTTATTCATTCATAAACCTGGACATGTATATCATATCAGCATAAGTATTATCCGGTTGTTTGGCCGCTTTTTGCATTCTGCCCTCCTCCTTAAAGCCGAGGCTTTTATATAAATTTATTGCCGAAGGATTTGTATGAAAAACATTTAGGAATATCTTTTCTATCTGAGGTTTCTGCTTTGCCCAATTCAACAATTCCGTTATCATTTGCCTGCCTATGCCTATACCCTGAAAAGCGGGATGTACGCTAATACCAAACTCACCCGAATGCTGAATTTTCTTCTTTTCCCCACACTTAAAATTCAACAGGCTTACAACAGTATTATCAAATACGGCTACCAGTAACAATGCTGTTGGATTACTATTATAGCTTTCTATAAAAAGCACTTCCTCCTCTATTGATATTTTATACTCTTCCGGCAGCGTCAATACCTGGTTTGTGGAAGGGAATAATATTTTTGCGAAGCTTATAATACCCTCGGCATCTTCTATTGTAGCAGGCCTTACTTCTATTTGTCTTCCATCTTTTGCACTGAACGTACTCATGCCCTATTACTTTATTAGCATTGTTTTAAGCTTCCATATGAAGGAGTCATTTTTGGTAAGCACCATATATAGCTCCCTCTTTCCACCAAAACCCCGGAAAAAGCGTTCTACACCGGCATCCATACTGCCTTCCATATCAAATATTTTATTGCCGCGCTTTATTGCTTCCTTTATAGCATGCCATAGCAATAAGGATTTTGCCTTACTGCTGTCCTCCGCAGGGTTTTGAGCGCCCATAAAATAATAGCTGCGTTCCGCATCCCATATATTCCAGATAATGGCTTGTATTTTATCTCCTGCTTTCGCTACCCATATAGCAGCTGACTGCTTTTCGCTGCAAGCTTTGAATAGCTGCTCCATGTCCCTAAGCGAATATGCCTGCTGGGCGCCTTTACCATTTAAAGTGTGCTTTTGAAACTGATACAGCTCTGCTATAGCAGATGGCTCATTTGTTACAAGCAGTTCTTTTTCACCGCTGCGGATATTGCGGCGCAGGCTTTCCTTCATATTGGCAAATACAGTTGCTTCGCCGGCAGACAAATCAATAAGGAAAGTTTGCTGCACATGTGCTTTAAGACCATGGCCCTTCATGATACCTGCCTGCTTAAAACCGGGCTGCATAGAAAGGTTCCATACTTTGGCAGCGGGTAATTGCCCCAGCAACTCTGTGAGGGTTTCGTATTCAAAAGCATCTGCTTTACTCTCCTTAATACCGGCTGGCAGCAATATGTGCGGGCCTAAATACGGTGTAAGCTTAGGATTGCGCAGTAGGCTAACTCCTGCCTTCTTTTCTATGGCATAAGGCCATACTCCTGCTACATGGTCCCCTTTTTTGGCAATGGCTGCATCCCAATGAGCGCATACGGCGTCCAGCCACCAATACCGGAGGAAAACGGGCAAGCTGCTTTGCTGCTCACATATTTTCTTATAAGTTTCTTTATTGCTCAATGTTATTTGAATTGCAATACGCGCGCGGGCTGTATAAAGCGAATATACAACGTAGGCAGCCACATACAAAGTATGCAAAGCAGCAATGTGCATGCGTCTACCGAGGCTACAGCCCACCAGTTAAAACGCACCGGTACATACTTCATATAGTAAGTGCTCTCGTCCAGCTTTAAAAAATGAAGCTTTTGCTCCAGCAGGCAAATAGTGATGGCCAATATGTTGCCAACCAATATGCCTACGCCAGCTATGAGGCCCGCGTAGTAAAGAAAGACTTGTCTTGTTTGGCCGGCTGCCATACCCAGCGCTTTTAGCAGGCCTACCATGCGGGCACGGTCCACTATTATCATCATGAGAGAGGCTGCGAGATTGATGATGGCTACTATAGCCATAATAGCGAGCACTATAACACGCGTTACATCCTGCGTGCCCAGCCAATCGAAGACATTGGGGAAAATATCCCTGATGGTAAATGCCGTGAGCGAAGAATTGACATACTGCGGATCGCGGAAGAAATCGAATATAATACTGGCAGTAGTATCGCTGTATTTTTCATTTGTAAGGTCCACCTGGTAGCCGTTAATATCATTAGGCCCCCAGCCATTAATGCGCTGTAATAAACGGATATCGCATACCCCGTAAAACTTATCAATATCCTCAACCCCTGTATGGTAAAGGCCGGTGATCATTACCTTTCTTATGCGGGGAGAAATATTGCCCGGCTCCAGGAAGTATAGCTGTACCGTATCGCCCACCTTCACATTCAGCCTGCTGGCTGTAATAGAGGAGAGCATTATCTGTTTTGAGTAGGCAGTATCTGAATAGTTGATATTGTTGCCCGTAATGCTCAAATCATTGGAGAAATGATAGTCCGGCTCAATGCCTTTAAGCTGCACCCCTTCCATTTCACTGCCGGAGTGAATGATAGATGGGCGCGATGCAAAGGCGGCGACCTGACGTACATGCGGTATAGCCGCTATACGCTTCATGAGTGGCGCATCCAGCTTTATAGGCTTAAGGTCTATATACTGCGTGTGATTTTTATCATAAGACTCAACGTGTACATGGCCAAGGAAGCTGTACATCTTAGCCCGTATCGTATATTGAAAGCCATTGATAAAAGCCATAGCAACGATCATAACCGCTACACTAAGGGCAGTGGAGATGATGGCCAGCCTGATGATAAAAGCAGAGAAAGTACCCTTATGCTTAGACAGGCAGCGGCGCGCTATGAAAAATGGAAGGTTCACTTGTTAAGCCAAAAGTAAAAAGTAAAAAGTAAAAAACCGGATACATTACTGCACCCGGTTTATTCATATTTTAAAAAGACAAATTAGTCTAATGCTTTAGCATCTTCAATAAGCACAGTGGCTTTATTGTTTATCATTTCTACAAAGCCTTCAGAAATTTCGTAAGCTGCTGTGGCACTTTTGTCCTTTAGTATTTTCATTTTGCCTTTGCCTAAAGATGCAATGATAGGAGCGTGCCTGTCGAGAATTTCGAAAGAGCCCTCAACGCCCGGCAACTGAATGCCGTAAACGGTACCACTGAAAACCTTATGCTCTGGTGTTAATATTTCTAACTGCATGTTACTAGTTCAAAAGTAAAAAATCAAAAACCTTCAATTTAATCCCTGCAGCTTAGTTCTTAGCTTCCTGCATCAGTTTCTTACCCTTAGCCATAGCATCATCGATAGTACCTACCAGGTTGAATGCTGCTTCAGGATATTCATCCACTTCACCGTCCATAATCATATTGAAGCCACGGATCGTTTCTTCGATTGGTACCAGTACACCTTTAAGACCAGTGAACTGCTCTGCCACGTGGAATGGCTGAGAAAGGAAGCGCTGCACTTTACGTGCGCGGCTTACTGTAAGCTTATCTTCTTCACTCAATTCATCCATACCGAGGATAGCGATG
>JAFDXS010000086.1 GCA_018267795.1 Bacteroidota bacterium
GGTAAATCCTATGCTCACGCTGTACGTGGTAATACCGCTACCTATTCTTGCTATCTCTATCTACTATGTCAATGTTATTATTTATCGCAAGAGCAGTAAGATACAGGCACAGCTATCGGGGCTTACAACTACCGCACAGGAATCATACTCAGGCATACGTGTGATAAAATCATTTGTACAGGAAAGCAATATGCTGCGCTTCTTCAATAAAAATTCTGAAGACTACAGGCAAAGTGCTATTAACCTTTCGCTGACTGAATCTATTTACTTCCCTGCTATGAATCTTTTCATTGGCTTAAGTATGTTATCTACCGTACTCATCGGTGGTTACTATGCTATACAAGGGAAGATAACTACAGGTAATATTGCAGAGTTTGTTTATTATATCAACCTGCTTATGTTCCCCATATCCAGCATAGGCATGGTGGCATCTATGATACAGCGCGCAGGGGCATCGCAAAACCGTATAGATGAGTTCCTGAACACAAAGCCGGAAATAGTAAGTCCTGCAAACGCTATAGAACATACGCTGCAAGGAGATTTTGATTTCAAGCACGTTTCATTTACTTACCAGCATACAGGCATACAGGCGCTAAAAGATTTTTCGCTGCATGTAAAGCCGGGACAAAAGGTTGCTATAATAGGACGCACCGGCTCAGGTAAATCCACTATCGCACATTTATTGCTGCGCATGTACGATCCGCAGGAAGGCACAGTAGATATGGATAACATTTCGGTAAAGAAATTTAACCTGCAAAACTTAAGAAAACAAATTGCCTATACACCGCAAGAAGCTTTTTTATTTTCTGATACCATATACAATAATATTAAGTTTGGCCGCGATGATGCTACCGAAGCAGAAGTAAAGGAAGTAGCGCGACTTGCAGACTTAGATAAAGATATTGCCAATTTGCCAAAGGGCTATGATACTGTAATAGGTGAACGTGGTGTAATGCTTTCAGGCGGGCAGAAACAGCGCATGGTGCTTGCAAGAGCACTGCTGAAAAATAGTAAAGTGCTGATACTTGATGAATGCCTGTCTGCTGTAGATACAAGAACGGAGAAAACAATACTTGGCAACCTGCGCAATTATCTTGCTGATAAAACTACCGTAGTTATCACGCATCGTATTTTCACAAGCTGGAGCTTCGACCAGATATTGGTACTTGATAATGGGCGCATAGCTGAACGAGGAACTCAACAGGAGCTGATGGAACTGAATGGCCGCTATGCTAAACTGTACAGGCACCAAACAGAGATAGCTGCACAGGAAGAGCTATAAAGCTATTTGTCAAACTGCAATGGCATTTCCATTTCTTTGCCATTGCGTTTTACTTTTACTTTGGTTTTATCACCTTTGTTAAAGCGGCTCAGCGCTTCCATATAGCTTTGCATTCCCTGCACTTTATATTCACCAAGCTGTATTATTATATCTCCTTCTTTCAGCCCTGCCTTGCGCGCAGGCTTACCTTCGCTTACACCATCTATACGCACTCCTTTATCCTGGTATGCGTAGTCAGGCATTATGCCTAGTGTTACTTTAAAGTTTACCCTGCCTATGGAGTTTTGTTTCGTGGTATGAAATTGGGGCTTTGGTTGTTTGTCCATTGTAGCTACAACATCGTATACATAGCGTATCACGCTTACCTCTCCCGGATAGTTTATTTTATCCGCATCATCACTTGGTTTATGATAATCGCGTTCTGTACCTGTAAAGAAAAACAGCACCGGAATATTAGCATGATAGAAACTTGTATGATCTGAAGGGCCAACACCTGAGCTATCAACCGATATTTTAAATTTCTTGTTTGGCTTGCTAACTATGGAGGCCCATGCAGGCGATGTACCTACACCACCTATTTCCAGCGCATGTGTGCTATCATTTAACCTACCCACCATATCCATGTTTATCATGTAGGCTATGTGGGCACTATCCATTGCCTGGTCTTTTACAAAAGCTTTTGAGCCTAGCAAACCCAGTTCTTCTGCAGAGAAATTCACAAAAAGGTAATTGTAATGATGCAGCTTGTGTTTTCTTATTAAGCCAGATACTACAAGCAAGGCAGCTGTACCACTTGCATTGTCATCCGCACCATTGTGTATCTGCCGGTCTTTGCCTGCATATAGACTATTGCCATCCTCACCACGGCCCAGGTGATCGTAGTGCGCCCCTATTACCACTGTATAGGGCGCATGATTATCTATATAGGCAGCTATGTTAGTACCTGTGCGGTCTGCCTTCTTTATATTTATGTTCAGGTCTACAATTATGCTGCTGCTGTTATTATTCTTGTCGCTATTCAGTCCATAATTTTGATATCCTTTGAATGAAAGAAAGGCTACGGGGATATCTATTGTTTCGGTAATTGACTGTCCATTGTATTCAGGTGCGTATTTCGAGCCATAGGGATCATAAAATAATACCCCCGTTGCCCCTTTATCCATTGCAGATTTTGCATGTTCATACATAAACTTCTCTGCATCGAAATGTGGATCCTCTGCCTGATCTTTTTCAGTGTACAATGGCATCATCCATATATTGCCACTCTCGTATATTTCAGGCAGTACCTCACCATGCACTTTTTTCGAGGCACTGAATGGTAAAGGGAAAGCTTCTTCTTTCAGGTGCAAAGCGCGGCTATTCAGCAGTATTTGCGTATTCAGGCCTATCTCTTTGCCATAAATAAAGTTGAATGGATAACGGTAATTGCCTTTATATCCACGTATTTTATTGCCTTCATAGCGCTTCTGTATATATTCACCGGCTTTACGTTCTCCTTCCGATCCTGTACGACGACCTTCCAGCTCATCAGATGCCAGATAGCCTATATCTGCACGCAATTGCTGTTCTATTTTACGGTCAGATTGTGCAAAGCTGCTCTGTGTAAATCCTGCCAGAAGAAGAAGAAAAAGTAAACGGCGATTCATATATTACTTATTGTTACAAATTTACATTTCATTCTTCCAATTCAATAAAAACTTTGCACCAATAAAAAGCCCGCCTCAAATGAGGCGGGCCTGTTCAATCTTTCACGCTCCCTTATTCTCCGATATGTTGTAACGAACCATCCTCATTTACAATCATAACGGCTTCATCGTCGGGCAATGCTTCGCTGCCGCTCGTAGGCAGTACCACATCTATATTGCTTATATCTTTAAGTTCAGGTAATTGTGAAGGCGAGTTAATGCCCAGGTAATCCATAAAATTCTTAGAGGTAGCGTATATCAACGGCTTACCCACCATATTTTCATTGCGACCGGAGATCACTATCAGTTCCTTTTCCAGCAGTTTCTGTATAGAATAGTCGGCACTTACACCACGGATGAATTCTATCTCCGTTTTAGTGATAGGCTGCTTGTATGCGATAATGGCCAGTGTTTCCATAGCTGCAGATGACAGCTTCTTTATGTGCTTGTCGCCATTCAGCTGCAACACTGTTTTGTGATAAGCTTTCTTGGTAAGGAACTGGAAGCCACCCCCTGCTTCCCTAAGCTGAAATGGGTAGTAAGGCGCATCGTATTTTTCCCTTATGGCATCTATGCAGGTAGCAATACGTTCAGGTTCAATGGCGGTTTCCATTGCCTGCCCAAGCAAATCTGTCAATTCCATTTGTGTTATCGGACGCTCACTTGCAAAAATCAATGCTTCCACATGCGGCATAAGTTGTTCGATATCCATACTATTTTCCTTTTCTTTTCACTATCGAAAATAATGCAGTACTTCAAATTTGTCGGGGAAAGTAATGCACAGGTGTGAATAACTAATAGTCCCTGTTTAAAGACATTATACAGTATTACAAAGTTATGTTAAATGCATTGCATACATAAAAGCAAAAGCGCCATGGAGGCGCTTTTTAACAAATTAAACGTTAAATATCTTATTAAATACCATTCAGGAAAAGTTGTGGTACAACACCTATAAGCAATACCAGCAGGCATGTAAGCACTAAGAGGAATTTATCTCCTGAACTCACAGGAGAATTCAATTCAGGATCGCCCTGCTTGAAATACATAGCAATAATAACCCTGAAATAGTAATAAACACTTATAGCTGCCATCAGCAAACCAAATATTACCAGCCATAACAAATGGCCCTGCGCTACTGCTGCATATAGTACATAATACTTAGCCATAAAACCACCGGTCAGCGGAATACCTGCCAGGGAGAACAGGAATATTGTAGTAACAAATGCCAGCAATGGTTCTTTTTTAGCAAGGCCATTAAAGCCATCATAGGTATAATCTTTCAGTTTCATCAGAACCGTAAAGATGCCAATGGTAGCTACCGAATATGCTATTGCATAGATGATGATTCCCTGCCATGCTACGGCATTTACAGCCAGTATAGCAAACAGCATAAAACCAGCCTGTGCAATAGATGAGTAAGCCAGCATACGCTTTACGCTCTGCTGGAATACAGCGGTAACATTACCTATCAATAAGGTAGCAGCTGTAACAACAGATAACACTATAGTCCAGCGTGAACTGATGCTGCCGAATGAACCGGAGAATAATTTAAGGAATGCTATGAATGCCGCGGCCTTAGCTATAGTAGCCATGAACGCAGTAAATGCTGTAGGTGAGCCGTCGTATACATCAGGTGTCCACATGTGCATTGGCGCTGCTGATACTTTAAACCCAAGCGCTATTATTATGAAGATAATACCTGAAAGCGCCAGTGGATTAAGTGTATCAGCCTGCAGGAAGCTAAAGCTCATTACACTAAATGAACCTGTAGCACCATATAGCAAAGTGATACCCATCAGCAATATACCTGTAGAGAAAGCCCCCATCAGGAAGTACTTAAGAGACGCTTCACTGCTTTTCAGGTTTTTCTTGTCACTACCAGCCAGTATATACTGTGGTATAGAAAGTATCTCGATGCCTATAAAAAGCATCAGCATATTGCTATAGGATGATAATATATAAAGCCCGCAGAGAATGAATATAATTAGTGCAAAATATTCAGCTACATGCGCACCTACTTTCTTTATTTCTTTACCTATCAGTAATGCATAGAGGCAGGTACAGCCGGTCATAAGTGCGTTGAACCATAACGAGAAACGGTCCACGCGCAGCATATTGTTGAAATATGCCTGTGGCTGGTTAGCAGGGGTATTGATGATATCCCAGATATTTACACCCAGCAGCAGGAACAACAATACAGTAGCCAGTGCAACCACACTACTCTTGTTCTTTACCATTATCCCGGCAAACATCATGACGATACCCAGTATTGTAGCAGCAATAATTGCCTTCATGTCTTTATTTAAGTCAAAAGTTAATATTCAATAATCATTACTTCACCAGTGTGCCCGCTATCCCGGAAGTCATATCCAGCAATGGCTGCGGATACACACCCAGGAACAGTATCAATCCTATTATTATAGCAAGGCCCAGGTATTCATTTGCACTCAGGTCTTTTGCTATTACCATTTCAGTAGCATTGCCATAAGCTGTTTTCTGTACCATGTTCAGCGTATATACTGCACCGAAGATGATGCCCAGACCGGCCACCACCATAAAGGTGATATGGTAAGGCGATGTACCCTGGAACAAGCCATTGAACAGCATGAACTCTCCTATAAAACCATTGGTAAGCGGTAATGCAATATTTGCCAGCGAAATGATAACAAGCGCTATTGCCATTTTCGGCGCAGTGCTTGCCATACCGCCCAGCTTCGTCATATCTCTTGTGCCCCAGCGGTTTTCTACCATGCTTACTATAAGCCACATACCGGTTATATTAATACCATGGTTAAACATCTGCACCATGATACCGTGCATACCTACATGGCTGCCGGAGAATGCCGCAGCACACATGAGGCCCATGTGCGCTATGGATGAATAAGCCACCAGGCGTTTCATATCTGTCTGCACAATAGCTATCAGTGATGCATATACTATGCCTATGATGCAAAGCACTACAACTGTATCAGACCAGAAAGCAACGCCATCCGGCAATACAGGCAGCAACCAGCGCAATACTGCAAACAGGCCCATCTTCACCATCAGCGCACTAAGTATAATAGTTACAGGCGTTGGTGATTGTTCGTAAGTATCAGGCTGCCAGGTATGGAACGGGAATATCGGCATCTTGATAGCAAAGGCAATAAACAACAAGCAGAATAACCATTGCTGTGTTTGCGGCGGCAACGAAGCACCTGCACGCACGATATCAGGCCATGCGTAGCTGTTTATACCTTGCGTCTGCAGGGAAAGATATATAAGGCCTGCAAGCATCATAAGGCTACCTACGAATGTGTAGACAAAGAATTTGAAGGTAACAGGTATGCGCCTTTCACCACCCCACTGAGAACAAAGAAAGTAAACAGGTATTAATGCAAGTTCCCAGAACATGTAAAATACCAAAGCATCATAAGCAAGGAATACACCCATCAAGCCGGTCTGTGATAACAGCATCAATCCGTAAAAAGCGCCCGGTCTTTCCACTTGTTTGTTCCAGTTGCTTATTACCACTACCAGCATTACTATAGATGTCAGTAAGCAGAGCATACTGCTCATGCCGTCACCTGCCAGGCTGAATTGTGTGCCAAGCATTGGTATCCATGGCATGCTCCAGTATATTGGCGCAGTGCCGCTGCCCATACTCACATATACAGATACTGCCAGGGTAAGCAATGAGCTCACAAGTGCCAATCCTTTTACACCTTCGCCCTTTATTGCGAAACCCAGGATACCTGCCAGAAAAGGAATTACTATTAGTAATAATAAAATCATAACGCTATTGCAATGTTTGCAGTGCTCTATTTAAAGTTTTATCCAGAAAAAGCCCAATGCGAATAATATAACTATCCCTATCACCATCACGAATATATAGGTGCCCACTTGTCCGTTCTGCAGCAGGCGCACACGGTCGCTGCTCCAGCGCACAGTTTTGCCCACGCCATTCACTATGCCATCTATACCTGCTCTTTCAGCAAAACGGTCCAGCACGCGGCTCAGGCCTTCCAGCGGGCGAACGATTATTGCATCATACAGCTCATCTATATACCATTTGTTCTCAACAAATTTTGCAATACCTGTATTAGGCACGAAATTCGGTTTCTTAGTTCTTGCATAAGCTACTATTATCATCAGCACTGCCAGGCCTACTGATATGCCCATTAAGCTCCATTCGGTAGCTGCAGCAAAATGATGTTCTGTCGCATTGCTCACTACCGGGCTCAGATAAGCTGCCAATGCATGATGCTCGCTCATTACTTCAGGCAGGCCTACATAACCGCCTATGATAGACAATATAGCCAGCACTATAAGCGGCAATGTCATAGCTGCAGGGCTTTCACGCAGGTGATGCTTTTCTTCATCCGTACCACGGAATGCGCCGCTGAACGTAAGGAAGTATAAACGGAACATATAAAACGCTGTCATCATAGCCGCTATTACCGCCAGGTAATAGAGCATGGGGTTGTGCGCGTAAGCCGCTGCCAATATTTCATCCTTAGAGAAGAAGCCTGAAAAACCCGGAATACCAGAAATTGCCAAACAGCCAATAAGGAATGTGATTTGCGTTATGCGCATGTACTTACCAAGGCCACCCATCTTTCTTATATCCTGCTCGCCACTCATTGCGTGAATAACACTACCGGAACCAAGGAATAAAAGTGCTTTGAAGAAGGCATGTGTCATTACGTGGAAGACAGCTGTAGTATAAGCTCCTACACCCAGTGCAAGGAACATAAACCCTAGCTGGCTAACTGTAGAGTAAGCCAGTACTTTTTTAATATCGTATTGTTTTATAGCAATCGTTGCAGCAAGCAAAGCTGTTGCAAGACCAATCACTGTAATAAGTGTTTGCGCCATTGGTGCCAGGTTATACAGAGCACTGCTGCGGGCTATCATGTAGATACCTGCGGTTACCATCGTTGCAGCATGTATCAATGCAGATACGGGCGTAGGGCCCGCCATCGCATCTGGCAGCCAGGTGTATAAAGGTATCTGGGCACTCTTACCCATGGCACCTATAAAAAGGCATATCGCTATCCAGTTGAATGTATTCGTATTTACCAATACCTGGCCTG
>JAFDXS010000087.1 GCA_018267795.1 Bacteroidota bacterium
GATAAGCATGCTGCTGTAGGCCATCTAAAGGGTGACCTGTTGCACTATAGCTATGCTACCATTTCGGACCACATTCGTAAAATAGAACAGTACTCAGAAATAAAAGCCCGTATAGATATAGAGAAGGGAAAAAAGGTTTCAATAATAAAACTGTGGTTTGCACCTAAACTGGAGTTTTTTATTGACTATGTTCTGCGCAGAGGATTTCTTGACGGCTATTACGGCTATCTTATTTGTCGCAATTCCGCGTTTTACTCTTACGTTAAGTACGCAAAAATAAGGCAATACTCCAGGCACAAATAGCCAGTGCTACAGTTACTCTTTTACCCACTTCCTGGTCCTGATATTGCCTGTGGTGTCGCTTATCCAAAGGGTATAAACTCCGGCGGGTAACTTATTTATTTTAATGGCTATTGTGTTTTTACCATTGCTAAGCGATTGTGCTGCGGTAATGAGCCTTCTGCCAGTGATATCTATAATGCATATAGTGGCGGCGGTATTGGCTGCACAGTTTATTTCAATATGCAGTTCGTCGGCAGCAGGATTTGGATACAACAATATACTGCTACTGGCTGCTGAGATATTAGCAACGACAGTATTGTGCACAGGATAACTAACCGTAATAGTATCTGTAATGCCTATGCCCAGATTATAATAGTTGCCCGATGGAGTTGCCTGAAGTTTTACAGGACGCACCATGTAATACTTTAAGCCCGTGTTGCCACCGGCAGTATCATAATAAAAAGTATCAGTAGTTTGATTGGATATGCGCTGGTAATAACCATACAGGCTATCTGCCCGATAAACATAATAGCCTGCTACGGCAGCGTCTGCAGAACTATGCCAGCTGAGATGCGCACCGCCGTCAACAGGTGCATTAATAGCCAGGTTGTTTGCGGGTTTTATATAGTCAGTGCGCAGCGTGAGGTCGCCCATTAATGCGATATGAACAAACTCAGCACCATAGCCTGTTGGGGCATAAGTTCCGGCATTGTTTTGTGTAAGTCTTGCAGCGTAGCCTATGTTTTCACCAAGTGCCATGTGGTGGAAAAACCAATTGGGCCTGCCTGCCCAGCAGGAGGTAAGTGCAGGAACATCAGCACAAAGAGGAGCGCGCAGAAAATTGTTCTGTACATTCCAGTCGCCAAAATAGCTGCCGAACAACATAGTGAATATGCCATTAACATGGTTAACTGCAAAATCGCTAGTGCTGCCTATGCCACCTGCACTGGTAAAGGTGCCGCCGCCGCAGCCATAAGCCCACTGGTAAGTGGAATCGTTAAGCGAACTGATGAAATCTATTTCCTGAATATTATTCCTGCCCATTAACACCGGGAAATTTCTCCAGCCATTGGCAGCAAATGCCTCGCCGCTAAAACCACCAAAGTTATCATCTATAAGTGCGCGATGAGACATGGCGAGTGAATCCATTTTATACAAATGGTCACGCATGAGATAAGACCTCATGAGCTGCACTTCTGTTTTGCCAAAGGCTGGCATATTGTAAAAGTCTATACGGCTTACTTCTATTTTTGCAGCTGCAGGCACTAAGGTGAGGTCCCACTTGCCATCGTTAAGTCTATTCCTGTTTGCTGCATACCCGGCTGATGTATCATTTACTATTGTATCTGTCCACACGCGGCTGATATTGGCATAGTACATATCTGCAGGCCAGGCGCCCAGGTGATCAGGGTGGCCATCGGGATTCAAGTCGCCGCTATAGGGTACGGCAATATGGCCTAAGAGCAAAACAGCATTAATGGTATTGGTAGCGACATCATTGACGATAATTGCTTTTACGGCAGTGTCTGCAAGCGTTCTGGATACATCATGCCTTATTACCTGCCAGCCGTCACCGCTTATATCATGCATAAGCTGTGTGATAAGCGTAGCGCAAGAATCAGTAAACGTACTATCGACAAATAAGGACAGCGTGCCCTTGTAGTGCATGGCAGGTGCCTTTATGCCGGCGTATATATAGCCTGTAGCATCAATAGGTCCGGCGGCTTCTATGCTGTATTCGTATGCGGAGTCTGCAATTACTTTAGTGTCTGTATAACTACTATCTGTGGCAGGCAGGCTTTTCAGAAATGTCCATGCACCCGATGTTTTTGCTTTTTTATTCAGTGCATAAGACGTGGCAGTTGCTACAGGCTTCCATGAAAGGGTGATTTGTGCAGGACTGGACTGAACCGTAGCTGTGAGCTGAATGGCATAATCTACTGCAGGCTGTGCAAAAGACAATGACGCAAAAAAAAGAGATACCGTAAGCAGGAAAGCAGAGTAGCGATATGACATAGACATCCGTTTATGTAAATATAACAAACGAATTATGTAATGCAGCTAATTTAATATGTTTATATTCTGTTGGGGATATCTATGTTGAATGTCGTTCCTTTTGCTTCTCTGCTGCTAACAGATATGTTGCCGCCATGCTGCTCTACTATTTGCTGACATATACTAAGACCTAAGCCATAGGACTTTTCTCCATCCAAACCTGTTCTGCCTGCTTTTGAGAAACGATCAAATAAATAAGGATGCAGGTCTTCAGGGATGCCTATGCCATTGTCACTTATTGATATCCGTATATTGTTTTTTTCCGTCTGCAGGCCCAGCTCTATAATGCCGTCAGGGGGTGTAAACTTTATTGCATTATTTATCAGGTTGTCTATTACACGCTGCATCTTCTGCTCGTTAATGGCTGCAATTATCTCGTTGCCGGGAGACTTATATACCAGTTGTCTGTTAGCGGGTATGCGATGCACCCACTGATCCCGAACGGAACTGAGGAATTGATTTAAAGATACCCCTTCAACAGAGATTGTCTTATTATCTCTCTTCTTTGCAGTGTCTATAAGATCCTGAATAATGGTATCGGAATTTTTGCATGCAGACAGTATCATATTATAGTACTCAAGCTTCTCCTCTTCTGTGGATGTGGGGTGCTGAATAAGATCTACTAATGCTGCAATACTATTTATAGGACTACGCAAGTCATGCGCCACCATGTCCAGTATTTCGGTTTGTGTCTGGTTTATCTTCTGTATTTCATTGCTTTTCTCCTCGGTAGTGCGGAGCTGCATAAAATACCTGAAATGTGAAGAATACAATATGCGTGATATGATAAAGAAAAGCAGGATGACTACGAAAGAAACGATATAGTTTTCCCATAGTACCATTTTGTTTGTCTGAAAAGCATTCAAGCTAATAGAAAATATAGTAAAGGTGAGTATAGAGATAAGAAAAGTACCCCAAAAATCAAATATCCATAGCACACCTACACCAAACATGCCCGCCATAAACATGGTCATCGTATTGCCTGGATCATGCTGGGCAATGAATGTGAGCCACATAAAGCCCCCAATGATGATCAGTGCATAATAAGAAGTAAGTATCCAGAAAGCTCTTAAGCGCCTTTTTATATTTGCTTTCTTTATAATGGTATGACCCAGGAGGTAGATAACAGAGCCGGAAAGCAGGAAAATAAGTACATCTCTATACTCCCTGGGGTTATTCACAATGAGGCCGTAATCAACAAAAAGCTTACAGATAAAAATTAAAATACAGGTGGCTGTAACTGTATATGCTAATATGTTTGATGTGCCGATATTTTGCTTTATAGCAAACTGCCTGAACGGGCGCGAGTATTCCTTGCTTGGGTTATTAAAAAAATAATAGCGCATTTGAAAAGTTCTATACTTATCCCTGGAGCAGTAGGTTTTGTTTTCGGTGATACTGATCCTAAATTCGGGGGCAAGTATAATAAAAAAAATTGTATATAACTAATCCGCTGTTATTCAAACATTAAAAAGCTGTTTATCAGACTTTGCCAAACCGCGTCCGACTGGTTGCCGGTACCGCCTATTATTTCGTTTCTACCATGATAGAGGCTAGATAGTCTCCTTTCAAGGCGCTCGATAACTATTGTGCTGCTGACGGCGCTGTTTATAAGATATGCCTCGTCCTCATCCTTTATATGTGGTTCTTTTGATGGGTGAATCCTTATGGCTATTGTTTCTGTATTTATATCAGGATAGTCATCGTATTCTATAGCATCAATGTGTATCCAGTGGTACAAACTGTTGCCACTGCTATTGGCTATACGTATGAAATCGCCTGTGTGGGCGTGCCTATGCACTTCTTTGCCATGCGCATCAGTTAGTACAAAAGCGCTGAAAAAGGAATTCTCTTTTTTCCAGCTATTTATATCCAGCATCCTGTCTTTTGCTTCAACGAACATATCTTCAGCATCTTCTACGGTTAGAGCAGTAATATAGCTTTGCAGGTTTTTCTCGGTGCCTTGCATTTGTTCCGGTACCAGGTAGTGGTCGTTGATTGCATTCATAAGCGATTGATTTATACAAAATACACACGAAAATTCGTGCCAAAGTATTTTAATATGTAGTGAGTGACAGATACTATGCATTTCTTTACACACTCTTTGTACCTTAGATGACCTGAAAATTATTTTGAAAAATGGCACAGCTTATAAGAAAGGAAGATGCACTGGAATATCATGAGAAGGGAAGGCCGGGGAAAATAGAAGTAATACCTACCAAAGAAACAAAGACACAAAGAGACCTGGCACTGGCTTACTCGCCGGGTGTAGCAGAGCCCTGCATGGAGATACACGATCACCCTGAAGATGTGTATCGCTATACTGCAAAAGGTAACCTGGTAGCAGTAATAAGTAATGGCACCGCAGTGCTGGGCCTGGGAGATATAGGGGCGGAAGCATCCAAACCGGTGATGGAAGGAAAGGGTATCCTTTTTAAGATATTTGCGGACATAGATGTGTTTGATATAGAACTCAAATCGCGGGAGATAGATGAATTTGTGACTGTGGTGAAAGCGCTGGAACCAACTTTTGGCGGTATAAACCTGGAAGATATAAAAGCACCTGAATGCTTTGAAATAGAAAAGCGCCTGAAGGAAGAGCTAAGCATACCCATAATGCATGATGACCAGCATGGTACTGCCATAATATCCGGTGCGGCACTGCTGAATGCGCTAGAGCTGGTAGGCAAAAACATTGCTGATGTGAAATTTGTGGTGAGTGGGGCAGGTGCATCAGCAATATCGTGTTGCAAGATATACATAGCGCTTGGGGCTAAGGTGGAGAACATCTATATGTTTGACAGCAAGGGGCTGATAACTAAATCGCGCACAGACCTGGATAAATATAAACAACAATTTGCCCAGGATGCCGAAATGACAAACCTTGAAGACGAAATGAAGGGGGCAGATGTGTTTATTGGCCTGTCTAAAGGCAATATAGTTTCGAAAGAAATGGTGAAGGGGATGGCTGATAAGCCAATTGTTTTTGCGCTTGCAAACCCTAACCCTGAAATACCCTATGAGGATGCTATAGAAGCAAGGCCGGATGTAATAATGGCCACAGGGCGCAGCGACTATCCTAACCAGGTAAATAATGTGCTGGGCTTTCCCTATATATTCCGTGGTGCACTGGACGTGCGCGCTACTACAATAAATGAGGAGATGAAATTGGCTGCAGTGAAAGCATTAGCATCTTTAGCTAAAGAACCTGTGCCTGATATGGTGAATGTAGCTTATAATGAGACCAGTTTGTTTTTCGGTCCTACTTATATAATACCTAAACCTATAGACCCAAGGTTATTGGTTACCGTGGCGCCTGCTGTTGCTAAAGCTGCAATAGAGAGTGGTGTGGCTAAAAAGCCAATAACGGATTGGGATGCGTATGAGAATGAATTATACCAGCGACTGGGATCCGACGATAACCTTATGCGCTTTGTGGTGAATAAAGCAAAACAGAACCCTAAGCGGGTGGTGTTTGCCGAGTCTGAAAACCTGAAAGTGCTGAAGGCAGCGCAGATAGTAAAGGATGAAGGTATAGCCATACCTATACTGCTGGGTGATGAAAAGAAGATACGGGCTTTAATAAAAGAGAATGGCTTACAGCTACATGATATAACAATTATAGACCCGCTAAGTGAAAGCTCTGATAAAAAGCGTGCAGAATATGGTGCACAATTCTTTGAAAAACGTAAACGCCGCGGTTATAATTTATACGAGGCGCGCAAGGTAATGCGTGAACGGCCATATTTCGGCTGCATGATGGTAGAGACGGGAGAAGCAGATGCTTTAATATCCGGCCTCACCCGCCAGTATCCAAATACATTGCGCCCGGCGCTGGAGATAATAGGTATGGAGCTGGACGCTAAGCGCGTGGCCGGCTTATATATTATGCTTACCAAGAAGGGGCCGCTGTTCTTTGCAGATACCACGGTTAATTTCAATCCTACAGAAGATGAACTGGTGGATATTACCTTGCTTACTGCACGTACAGTAGAGCATCTTAATATCAAACCCCGTATTGCTATGCTGTCTTATTCGAATTTTGGCAGCAGCGCATCACCCGAGGCAATTCTTGTGCGTAATGCTGTAACTAAGATAAAAGCAACGCATCCAGACCTTATAATAGATGGCGAAATGCAGGCAGGTGTGGCATTCAATAAGGATTTGCTCAGGGAAAACTATCCTTTCTCCGACCTTGTAAATGAATCGCCGAACGTACTGATATTCCCTAATCTTGCAGCGGGTAATATCGCTTATCACCTGCTGCAGGAAGTAGGTGGTGCAGAGGCTGTGGGACCAGTGCTTATAGGCCTGCGTAAGCCTGTGCATGTATTGCAGCTTGGTAGCTCTGTAAGGCAGATAGTAAATATGGTGTCAATAGCGGTAGTAGAGGCGCAAGTGAAGGCAGCAGCAAACGAAAATAATGAAGCTTAGGTAAATGCATATAGCTATAATAGGTGCCGGTGCTGCGGGTTGTTTTGCTGCGGCCAATATTCCATACAAAGAAGGCCAGCAGGTAACAATACTTGAAAAGACGGGCAAGGTGCTGCAAAAGGTAAAAGTATCAGGTGGAGGGCGCTGCAATGTAACTCATGCTTGCTTCGATATTCCTGAACTTGTTACCCGCTATCCGAGAGGAAAGCAACTGCTGCGTAAATCATTGTACCGCTTTAGTCCGCAGGATACTGTAAGCTGGTTTGAACAACGTGGGGTAAAACTGAAGACTGAAGATGATGGCCGCATGTTCCCGATGACAGATAGCTCGCAAACTATCATTGATTGCCTATGGAACGAGGTGATGCGCAATAAGGTTGAAATACTATATCACAGGTCTGTAGAAAGAATAGAAAAAGTTGCTGATAAGTTCGTTATTCATTTTGCGGATGCGCCCTCTGTGTTGGCAGACCGTGTGTTGATAACCTGTGGAGGCTTCCCAAAGAAGGAGCAATATAAATGGATAGAGCAGTTGGGACATACAATACAACCGCCTGTACCATCACTATTCACTTTTAATATAGCTAAGCATCCTATTACAGAATTGATGGGTGTAGTGGTGAATAATGCTACTATAAAAATATCCGGAACAAAAATAGCTGAACAGGGCCCTGTATTAATAACGCACTGGGGGCTGAGCGGCCCAGCTGTGTTGCGCACATCAGCCTGGGCAGCAAGAGAATTGCAGCAACGCAATTACGAATTCCAGGTCCAACTAAACTGGCTGGGGGATGTGAAAGAAGATGAGCTGCGCGAAAGTTTTTCGCAATTAAGAAAAGAGCAGGGTAAGCAACTGATACAAACTAAAAATCCATTCTCACTGCCACGCAGGCTGTGGGAATACTTGCTGCAACAAAGCGGGATAGCCCATGAGGTGAAATGGGGTGAGCTACAGGCAGCAGCGCAAAATAAACTTATAGAGCGGCTGATACGGGATAGCTACAATGTAAAAGGGAAAACCATTTTTAAAGAAGAGTTTGTTACCTGTGGAGGGGTAACACTATCCGAAATTGACCCACAGACTATGGAGAGCCGCAAAGTGCCGGGACTATATTTTGCCGGAGAAATACTGGATGTAGACGGCATAACAGGAGGTTACAATTTTCAGAATGCCTGGAGCAGCGGGTGGATTGCTGCGCAGAATATGGTCTTATAGTGCTTATTCCTTCACGTCCAGCACATCAC
>JAFDXS010000088.1 GCA_018267795.1 Bacteroidota bacterium
TTATTCTTAAACGAGTTTAAAGCTTTCAATAAATTTAGTTGTAAAGTTGCCTTTCCTGAAGTCTTCATTCCTCATCAGTTGCAAGTGGAAAGGAATAGTAGTTTTTACACCTTCTATTACGTACTCGCTTAACGCCCGCTCCATAGTATTTATTGCTTCTTCGCGTGTTTGTGCCACTGTAATGATCTTAGCGATCATAGAATCATAATACGGAGGTATTACATAACCTGCATATATATGAGAATCTACGCGCACACCATGACCACCCGGTGTATGCAATACAGTTATTTTGCCCGGACTAGGACGGAAATCGTTGTACGGATCTTCCGCATTTATACGACATTCTATAGCATGCATTTCCGGTTCATAGTTACGACCACTAATAGGCACACCAGCGGCTATTTTTATTTGTTCCTTTACCAGGTCAAAGTTGATCACTTCTTCCGTTACACCGTGCTCTACCTGTATACGCGTATTCATCTCCATGAAGTAGAAATTGCGATGCTTATCTACCAGGAACTCAATAGTACCTACGCTTTCATAATTGATAGCTGATGCGGCCTTAATAGCAGCTTCACCCATTTTCTGGCGCAGTTCAGGTGTCATGAATGGTGACGGAGATTCTTCCACTAGCTTCTGGTGACGACGCTGAATTGAGCAATCGCGTTCGCTCAAATGGCATACGGTACCAAACTGGTCGCCCGCTATCTGTATTTCTATATGGCGTGGCTCCTCCACAAATTTTTCCATATAGATACCATCATTTTTAAAGGAAGCACCTGCTTCTGCCTTAGCAGTATTATATGCTTTTTCTATTTCACTTTCTTCCCATACCACGCGCATACCTTTACCACCACCGCCTGCTGTAGCCTTCAGTATTATGGGGTAGCCCATTTCTTTAGCCAGTTTTTTGGCTTCATCTACACTTTCCAGCAAGCCTTCAGAACCCGGTATTACAGGTACGCCGGCTTTTATCATTGTTTCCTTAGCCGTCATTTTATCGCCCATTGCGCGAATCATTTCAGGGGTAGGGCCAATGAATTTGATATTATATTGGGCGCATATTTCAGAGAAGTTCGCATTCTCTGCCAGGAAACCGTATCCGGGGTGTATAGCGTCTGCATTAGTTATTTCAGCAGCAGCCATTATATGCGGAATGTTCAGGTAAGAGTCTGCACTTTGTGCCTTGCCTATACATACCGCTTCATCAGCAAAACGTGTATGCAGGCTATCTTTATCTGCAGTGGAATAAACAGCTACTGTTTTTATACCCATTTCACGACAAGTGCGAATGATACGTAGCGCTATTTCCCCGCGGTTGGCAATTAATATTTTTTTAAACACGATACTTAATTAAAAATGAAAAATTACAATGTAAAAAGAACGCAAAATGTGATGGAGCATTAATACCTCATCACATTTTGCAGTTTACATCTTTATATTTAAGCAGGTTCTACCAGGAATAATGGTTGGTCATACTCAACAGGTGAAGCGTCGTCAACCAATACTTTTACGATTTTGCCGCTTACTTCACTTTCAATTTCGTTAAACAGCTTCATTGCTTCTATAATGCAAAGCACATCGCCTTGTTTTACGTCGTCACCAACATTTACAAAAGATGGCTTGTCAGGAGCCGAGCTGCGGTAGAAAGTGCCTATCATAGGCGACTTTACTGTTATCAGCTTGTCGCTTGCAGGCGCAGCGGCTGGTTGCGCAGCAGGCGCAGCAGCTTGCTGTTGTGGTGCTATATGTGGCTGGGGTGCAGCCTGTGGTATATGCATTGGTATAGCCTGTGGTGCAGGCATAGTTACATATTGCAGTTCACTGGCAGCCATTTCCTGCTTTATAGTGATCTTAAAATCACCTTCTTCAATGCTTAGTTCGCTAATGTTAGACTTATTGATCGCTTTGATCAGTTCCTGAATTTGTTTGAACTCCATATGGAAGTTTTTAAAATAAGGTGATAAAAAGATTATTCTTTTACGCGCTCTACATAAGCACCGGTGCGGCTGTCTACTCTTATAAGTTCGTCAGTGTCTACGAAAAGGGGCACCATTACAGTTGCGCCGGTTTCCATAGTTGCTGCTTTAAGGGCACGGGTTGCTGTATCACCTTTCAAACCAGGTTCGGAATAAGTAATGCGCAAAACCACGTTTGGTGGCAGTTCCACGCTCATAGGAGTTTCTGTTTCTGTGTTTACAATAACAAAACATTCCTGTCCGTCTTTATATAACTGTGGGTTGTCAATCATGGATTCAGGCATTACTATTTGCTCGAAGGAGTTAGTGTCCATGAGGTTGAAACCGCTTTCATCCTTGTACAGGAATTGATAAGGACGGCGCTCTACACGTACCGGGAAGATATTATCGCCGGAGTTCCATGTGTGTTCTATAGAGCGGGTGTTGTCTACACCTTTCAGTTTAGCCCATACCTTAGCTGCGGCACGTGCTGTTTTGTTTTGTCCAAATTCTACTACTGAATAAAGGCTGCCATCCAATTTGATGATCATACCCATTCTAATGTCTGCTGTTGTAGCCATGAAATGTGTTTGTTCGGACTGCAAAAGTAATCATAAAAGCCAATAAGAGAAATATGAGAAATGACTATTTTTCCCCAAAAACACCCCGAATTCTATTGAAATTCATAAGAAATTAATAGATTTTATCGTTTTTTATCAATTTTAGCCGGAATACAACTCGCCGTTCAATATCATTTTATCTACCGGATTGTTTCCAAAATCATAAGGGATAAAGGTTAATGAAGGTATCTTTTTTGTAATAATAAGATTTGCTCTTTTACCAATGGCAATAGTTCCCAGCTCATTTTCCAGTTCCATTGCTGCGGCACCATTTATTGTTACAGCATTTATAGCCTCCTCTGGTGTCATTTTCAGTTGGGTACAGGCTATTGTCAGCAATAAGGGCACATTGCCTGAGGGGCAGGACCCCGGATTATAGTCTGTAGCCAGGCACACAGGCATCCCGGCATCTATTATTTTCCGCGCAGGTTGGTATTGGATACCCAGGAAGAATGCAGCCGCCGGCAACAAGGTAGGCATAGTATTGCTTCCTTTCAGGGCCTCTATTTCTGCCTCGCCCACACATTCCAGGTGGTCCACGCTTACGGCCTTATGTTTTACGCCCACCTGCACACCGCCAGAATAGTGAAGTTGATTAGCATGTATCTTAGGCTTTAGCCCATACTTAGCTCCGGCCTCGAGTAGCCTTTCTGTTTCTGCTACGCTAAAAAATCCTTCTTCACAGAATACATCTATATAGTCTGCCAGCCCTTCTTCTGTCATCTTAGGCAGCATTTCATTGATTATCAAATTTAGATAGCCGTCATGATTTTGTTTATAATCAATAGGATATGCATGTGCTGCAAGGAAATTGGCTTTTATGGGTACTGCACTGTTTTCTTTTAGTTTTTTTATTACCCGCAGCATCTTCAACTCTCCTTCCAGGTTTAGCCCATAGCCACTTTTTATTTCTATGGCGCCGGTTCCTTGCATTATTACTTGCTGCAGTCGATTATAGCTTTGCTCGTACAGTTCTTCTTCACTGGTGTCATTAAGTTTCTTTGCTGAGTTTAATATACCGCCACCACGGCGGGCTATTTCTTCATAGCTCAGGCCTTTTATTCGGTCTTCAAATTCTTTGTCGCGTGGAGCAGCAAATACCAAATGGGTATGTGAGTCGCACCATGCCGGCAGTACCATTTGGCCGCTTATGTCCATTATTTGTGAAGCATTGGTTTCCGGTATATCCTTCATTTCGCCGAAGCTGTGTATACGCCCGTCTTCTATTAATAGCCATGCATGTTCTATTGCTGGTATTGTGCTCATTTCTTTGCCGCCTACTCTTGGTTTCCTTTCTGTTCCTGTTTCTGCCTGGCAAAGTGATTTTATATTGGTCAGTAGTAAGCGCATGAATGTATGTTTGAGGTATCAAAAGTAGTAAAAGGCACACCAAGAATAGTTACAGGCATCCAAAGGGAGAAATTATTATATTAAATAGACACGCAGAAGGATAATTAACAGCTTCGTCTTGGTTTAATTCTTTTTTCGTGGGTAAATTGCATCCACATGCGTTTTTTTAAGAAGGTAATGAAGTTCATCGGCTACCTGTTGATGATATTTCTTGTACTTATTTTTATTTTCTGTATCTATGTCTGGAAGGTATCCGATTTTAAACCACCTGTAGTGGATACCAGTGCCATGAGCTTGCAAAAGGTGCATGTAGAAGGCAGTTTATATACAATAGGGGATAACTGGATAAGGAAAAATAAGTACGGCTTATGGGAGATGTATGTATCCGGCAGCCCTTTTGAGTTAGGAGTAAAAAATGGTAAACTTTCACAGCAACTTATAGTAGATCAGGAATTAGCCTTCACACAGCAGATAAGGCAAATGATACCGTCTCCCGGCTATCTCAAATTTCTTCGCTATGTTACCGGTTTTATAAACAGGAATTTACCTGATCATGTTACTGAGGAGTATAAAGAAGAGATATATGGTGTGTCTATGGCTGCTGCAGATTCTTTCAGCTGGGTGGGCACTAAATATTCGCGGATATTAAATTATCATGCAGCCCACGATATAGGCCATGCTTTACAAAACCTGATGCTGGTAGGCTGTACATCCTTTGGTGCCTGGGATAGCAAGACGGCTAACGGTGCAATGTTGTTAGGCCGCAATTTTGATTTCTGGGTTGGGGACAAGTTTTCTGAAAATAAGATAGTCGCATTTTATAAACCTGATAAAGGAAATAAGTTTGCTTTTGTTACCTGGGGGGGCTTTACTGGCGTAGTTTCAGGTATGAATGATAAGGGCCTTACCGTAACAATAAATGCTGCACGTTCCGATATCCCCTGGGCTGGTGCTGCTACGCCTGTATCATTAGTAGCCAGGGAAATATTACAATATTCAAATGATATTCAGGAAGCTATTGCCATAGCCCATAAAAGAAAAATGTTTGTCTCTGAGAGCTTCCTCGTAGGCAGTGCCGTAGATCATAAGGCAGTATTGATAGAAAAAACACCTGATACCTTAGCCGTTTATGATGCTGCTTCAGATCATTTGCTTTGTACCAATCATTATCAAAGTGATCTTTTCCAGCAGCAAAAACTGAACAAAGAGCAAAAAGCCAATAGTGCTTCTGTATATCGCTATGAGCGCCTGCAAGAGCTATTACAACAGAATTATCCGCTTACACCCGAAAAGATAGCAAATATTCTCCGCGATAGAAGAGGCTTGCATAATGCCAATATTGGTGACGGCAATGAAAAAGCTGTAAATCAGCTTATAGCGCACCATTCTGTAATATTTCAGCCCGATAGCTTGCGCATGTGGGTGAGCACGCAGCCCTGGCAATTGGGTACCTACGTATGTTATGACCTAAGAAAGGTATTTGCACTGCATGGCTTGCAACATGATGTGGAAATAGCAGACACTACATTGAACATAGCTCCCGATCCTTTTTTACAGACACAGGAGTTCAGAAACTTTGAGCTCTTCAGAAAGAATAAATTGGCGCTGCAGCAGAAGCAACCGGTAGATACTGCCGAAACAGTGCATAGCAACCCCGATTTCTATGATGCTTATCGCGTAGCGGGCGATTACTGCAAGCTAAATAAATGGTATACGGCTGCTATTAATTATTACACAGAAGCCTTGCGGCATGAGGTAGCCACCATCACCGAGCGCAATGCAATACAGAATAAGATTGTTGAATGTAAAAGGAAACTGAAATCTTAGTCAATACCTGTGCAACCAGATAGCTACATATTATTTCAGCAGCATAAAGCTTGTGTGTTAATACCAACATATAATAATGCAGGTACACTGGCTCTGGTTATCAATAGTGTATTAGAATACACCGATCAGGTGATTGTAGTAAACGATGGCGCTACAGATAATACAAAAGAAATACTAAGCAGGTATCCTGATATTCACATAGTAAATAATGAACGCAATAGGGGAAAGGGGTTTGCATTAAGAACAGGTATAAAAGAAGCAGCGCGCTTAGGCTATGATTATGCCATAAGCATAGACAGCGACGGCCAGCATTTTGCTTACGACCTCCCAAAATTCCTGCATCATTTAGCAGAGACGCCAGGTATATTAATAATAGGTGCTCGAAATATGAATCAGGAGAACGTGCCGGGCAAAAGTAGCTTTGGTAACAAGTTCTCAAACTTTTGGTTCACATTAGAAACAGGTATTAAGCTGCCTGATACACAATCCGGTTACCGCCTATACCCGGTAAGGAAACTAGCAAAGAAAATATACTTCACGCGCAAATACGAGTTCGAAATAGAGGTAATAGTGCGTGCAGCATGGAGTGGGGTGAAGGTAGTGAGTATTCCGGTATCCGTATACTATCCACCCACCGGCGAGCGTGTTTCTCACTTCAGGCCATTTAAAGATTTTACTCGCATCAGCATACTCAATACATTTCTGGTACTCATCACTTTTTTATGGATCAAGCCAAGAGATTTTTTTAAAGGCTTGTTTAGAAAAGAGGCTTGGGCTGCTGCATGGCAAAGCATATTTGTAAATCCCCAGGAAAGCAATCATCGCAAGGCCGCATCGGTAGGCTTTGGTGTGTTTATGGGCATTGTGCCAGTATGGGGTTTCCAGTTGGCAATCGGTATCCCGCTGGCTTTATTATTCAGGCTCAATAAGGCCCTTTTTCTTATCGCTGCCAATATCAGTATTTTCCCTTTTACAGCATTTGTACTGCTGGCCAGTGTCTTAACAGGCAACTGGCTATTAGGTACGCACACTATTTTGCCTGATTGGCACCATTTATCGCTTGCTGATGTAAAGCATGCAGGTATAGCATTTTTTTTAGGTGGTACCATCCTTGCTATCACTTCCGGTTTGCTGGCGTATTCACTCACTTTATTTATACTCCTTTTAACAAGGCAAAAGCGACTGGCAGAAAGTCCGGCAAGCAATGAATAAACCTTTCCTTTCTTTTATAGTCTTATAAGAAATTGAAACTATGAAGAGAATAATGATAGCTGTACTGCTCATAGGCAGCGTTAATGTTATAGCATTTGCGCAAGATCAGGAGCAGACACCTTCTCCGCAAATGAGTGCTCGCCAGATGAAATCACCGGAACAAAGGGCACAGATGTTAACCAATAAAATGGAAAAGGAATTAAATCTTACCTCAGATCAGAAAAAAACTGTTTATGATATTAACCTTAGCGCAGCACAAAAGATGACTGATGCCATGCAAAACAGGGATAGAGGGGCAATGAAAAACATTAAGGAAGAAAGAGACGCAGCAATGGAAAAAGTATTAGATGCCGGTCAATTACAGAAATATCAGCAGATGGAAGCGGCAATGATGCAAAAACGAATGGCTAATAGGCAAAATAGGATGAGTAATCGCGGTGGAGAATAAACAAAGCAGTTAATTTCATAGGTACTGTTAAAAGTGGCGTCGCATATTTTATGCAGCGCTTTTTTATTCTTTTACAATCTTTATATTTGACTATAACCTGAATATTGTATGAAAAAATTTATTCTGTGCGGTGTCATATTGTTTTCTTTAGGAAATATAGCGATAGCGCAACAAAAACATATACAAAAAACCAATAACGTCGAGTTGGTAGCAGCAAAGCTTGCAAAAGAAAGAACAGAGCAGGATACGAAGTTATATTCATTCACGCCCGAACAAAAGAAAAAAGCCTACGATGTAAACCTGGACATCGGCAGGCAGCTTGCAGCTGCAAAGGAGCAAATGAATGATAAAGAACTTATAAGAATGACTGAACTCAAAAGGTTTGAAGGGTACAGAACTTTTCTAACTGGTGAACAGATGCAAACGCTTATTAAGGAGCGGAATAAAATGGATGAGCTAAATAAATAATTATTTATGGCGAGCCACCGGGTGCATTGTTTATTGCAATGACTGGTTCCTCATTTTATTTCTGTACACACTTACCAGCCATAGCACAGTGCCGAATGACAGGAGCGCA
>JAFDXS010000089.1 GCA_018267795.1 Bacteroidota bacterium
ATTATCCCGAACTTACTGATGAGGATCTTCATTATGAAGAGGGAAAGGAAGAAGACCTCCTGCACCGCATAGAAGACCGCATTGGCAAAACAGCAGAAGAAATCATCGAATGGCTGCGTGAAATTGGCTTAGGCGTTTATTAAAAATATTAAAGCACCCTCTTCAGGGTGCTTTAATCAATTATATACTTCTATTAAAGTTTATACTGCAGCGCCTATTTCTTCTGCCAGGTCTTTTTCTATCTTCAGATTGTCTATAATAAATGTTTGTCGCTGTGGCGTGTTCTTGCCCATATAGTATTCCAGCAACTTCTGTATTACTGCGTCCTGGCTTAGCAAAACAGGGTCCTTACGCATATCATCCCCTATAAACTGTGCAAACTCTTCCGGCGATATTTCACCAAGGCCTTTAAAGCGCGTTATCTCTGGCTTGTTACCTAGCTCTGCTATAGCTCTTTGTCTTTCCTCATCTGTATAGCAGTATATTGTTTTCTGTTTGTTACGCACACGGAAAAGTGGTGTCTGCAGAATATGTATATGTCCTGCACGCACCAGGTCAGGGAAAAACTGCAGGAAGAAGGTCATTATCAGCAGGCGAATATGCATACCGTCCACATCGGCATCTGTGGCTATCACTATATTGTTATAGCGCAGCCCTTCAAGGCCTGCCTCTATATTTAGCGCATGTTGCAGCAGGTTAAATTCTTCGTTCTCATACACCACCTTTTTAGTTAGGCCATAGCAGTTAAGAGGCTTGCCGCGCAAACTAAAAACTGCCTGTGTATCTACCCTGCGGCTCTTTGTTATTGATCCTGATGCAGAATCACCTTCGGTAATGAATATGGTTGACTCCAGTTGTTTTTCCGCAAATTCTTCTTTGTTCTTTGCAGGCGGTTCATCATTCAGGTGTATGCGGCAATCGCGCAATTTTTTATTATGCAGGTTGGCTTTTTTGGCGCGCTCATTTGCCAGCTTGCGTATGCCTGAAAGCTCTTTTCTTTCGCGCTCGCTTTGTTCTATACGCTTCTTCAGTGCATCTGCAACTGACGGATTTTTATGCAGGTAGTTATCCAGCTCTTTACCCAGGAAGTCTGCCACAAAGGCTTTCATAGATGGGCCATTTTCCCACACATATTGCGAGCCTAGCTTCGTTTTGGTCTGCGATTCAAATACCGGTTCCTGCACTCGTACTGATATGGCAGCTACTATACTTTGGCGTACATCTGCTGCATCATAATCTTTTTTATAAAAGTCACGTATCACTTTTACCACCGCCTCACGAAATGCGCCCTGGTGCGTACCACCTTGCGTAGTATGTTGTCCGTTCACGAAAGAGTAAAGCTCTTCACCATAGTCACCGGTATGCGATAAGGCTACTTCTATATCATTCCCCTTCAGGTGAATGATCGGATATCGAAGCTCTTCAGGATTGGTACGGCGCTGCAGCAGATCAAGCAAGCCGTTTTTAGATACATAGTTTCTGCCATTAAAATTTATCTGTAGTCCGGCATTCAGGAAGCAGTAATTCCATATTTGGTTTTCTATATACTCATGTATGAAATGGTAATGCTTGAAAACCGTGTTGTCAGGCGTAAAGGTTACTAATGTACCATTAGGTTCATTAGATGCTGCTTCTTTATGTTCTTTTATTAATACCCCTTGTTCAAACTCAGCTACCTTGGTACGGCCCTCACGAAAAGCTGCTACTTTAAAATAGGAGCTAAGTGCATTTACTGCTTTCGTACCCACCCCGTTAAGGCCCACCGATTTCTGGAAAGCCTTACTGTCATATTTAGCACCGGTATTTATTTTACTTACCACGTCCACCACTTTGCCCAGTGGAATACCACGACCATAATCACGAATAGTGACACTGCCATCAGCAATGGATATTTCCACACGCTTGCCATAGCCCATGGTATATTCATCTATACAGTTGTCTATCACTTCTTTCAGCAGTATGTATATGCCATCATCCATACTGCTGCCATCGCCCAGCTTGCCTATGTACATACCGGGGCGCAGGCGTATATGTTCCCGCCAATCAAGTGACCGTATACTGTCTTCTGTATATTGATTTGTTGTTTCTGCCATCTTGCTCTTCCTTTCTTTTTCTTGCTGCAAAATAAACGATTACACCTTATACCAAAATGCCTTATCCCCCAAATGGCAGCAAATGTGCATAAAAAAAGCCCCCATATAGGGAGCTTTGTAATATAAACTAGAAATGGTTTAGAATTTAAAGCCTATTGTCATTACCGCAGTACTTAAATTGCTTTGCATGCTGGCATTCTGTGTTATGCTGTAAGGATTACCAGTTGCATCTGTGTAGTTAAGCTGGTAAAATTGTTCCTGTCCGTTGAATTGCGTATGCACATAAGCCAGATCTATATAAAAATGATCAAAACGGAAACCCACACCGCCGGAAATATCTATGCGGTTATCACTAATAGAACTATTTTTAGCAGGGCTGCCGTAATAACCAAAACCGGCGCGCAACATAAAGTTTTTAGTTACCCTGCCTTCGGCACCAAGGCGAAAGATAGAAGCAGGCTTATAAGCACTTTTGATATCATCATTTACTTGCCTTTCAAGATCCTTACTTGTAACGTCAAATGTAAAGCGAGTACTACTATAATCTACATATTCATAGTCGGCTGAGATAAACCCATATTTTCCTATCATACCGGTCGCGCTTAGAACACCACGCCATGGCGTTGTTAAATTGTAATCATATGTCGATCCAAATGACTCAGCACCAACTCCTGAATTATTTAAAGTATAAGCAACCTCATCATGCATACTATAATAAGTTGGTGTATGAATGGCAGCACCAATTCTGAAATAGTCATTGAATTTATAGATAGCCCCAAGCTTCAGGTTAATGCCATCACCATGCGTTGTAAGGCCTTCACTATATGTATAACTGTAAAAATTAGGTGTAGAATTAAGTGCTGTTTCAGTTACTTGTGCATCTCTACTATAATTTATTATGGGTATACCAACTGTGGCACCCAGCATTAAATGCTCCATATAATTGCCACCAAATGATATAACCACCTCATTTAATCCACCTCTTTCGCTTACAATACGTTGCTGATTTATACCCGCTTGCCAGGGTACTACAGTTCTGAATACCCCCTGTGGACTATCAATAATTCCTACGTCACTTGCAGCTAGACCTCGCTTTTCTCCATTATCTGCATCTATTGCAAACAATTCAGAATAGCTGCTGCTATTGGTACCTGAATTATTACCACTATAATGATAGTCTCTGTTAAAGTCAGCAAGTCTGTTAAAACCTATACCAAAAGAAACAGCTTTCCATTTGCTGCGCTCATACCGGCGGCCTTTTAAGCCATTACTAAATACTACCCCAACGTTATTAAAATTAAAACGTGTGTTATTATCACTTGCACCGTTTCCCTGGTAAGTAGCATCTACTGAGTTCATTCTTAGCGCTGGGGTAAGCATTATTTCCGATGTTCTGTAGATCCCTATGCCTGCCGGGTTTACACTCAGCGAACTGAAATCACCACCAACTGAACCTAACGCGTTACCAAAGCCCACGGAGCGTGCAGTACCCATAGGCGACAGGTAAGAATAACGAAGCGCATCTGTTATATCCTGCGCATATATTGATGAGGAAAATCCTGCAGTCAACAACAGACTTAAGGACAAAATTTTTCCACTATTCATAGATCGTCTTTTAAGTTAAAATTTAGACAAATAACATGCCGTTATGTTTAAGCACAGCAGTGTCTTACATAATTTTTAACAAACCTATAGAAATAAAAATGTCCCGCTGCTAACGGGACACTGTATTTGAACTGATTTTAATCATTGTTATCTGCGACCGCCGCCCATGCTATGACCGCCACCGCCGCCGAAGCTGCGACCGCCACCGCCGCCAAAGCTTCTGGCACCGCTATTAAAGTTGCCACCTCCGCCAAAACTACGGCCACCTCCATTAAATCCGCCAAAGCTGCGTGCTGCCGGAGCATTCATATGTGGTGCGCTATAAGATGGACCGCTTGTACGTGGCGTATTAAATGATGGACCAGAGCTGTGCATTGGTGCAGGAGCACTATTGTATTGTCTGCCACCACCGTTATACGAGTTATAGTTTTGTGGTGCATATCCGCTTGGTGCTCTTTGCATTCTGCCTTGTGTATTGCTAATAGGGCCGTTATTATTGTAGCTGCGGCCTACAGGAGCATTAGGATTACTTACCATTCTATTGCTACCCGGAACCATAGAAGTGCGTGAAGCGAAAGGACGAACAGTAGTACCATACACAGCACGATAACCTAAACCATTGTAACGACTATTTGCTGCATAGCGCGGACCGTATAATACAGTATGGGCACCTGTATAGCCGCCATATCCGTTGTATAAGCCACCATAGTAACCATTCCAGAAACCACCATAGTATGGACCAAACCAACCACCGGCATACATAGGATATCCCCAGCAGCTAAAGCCCGGATAACCATACCATGTATTCCAACCCCAGTAAGAAGACCAGTAAGGACCACCAAAACCAAAACCTATAGATATGCCGGAACCCATCCATGGGTTGTAGCCCCAATAAGGGTCTGTCCAGAAAGGATCGTACCAGTAAGGATTATAGTAAGGGCTATAATAACCCATATTATAAAATGGCTGATTAAAACGGCGCAGATGAGACGCGTAAGTATAATCGTCATTATAATCTATATACTCCTCCGTGTTACCATCATCACTGGTATTGTTATAGTCTGCTACCTGGTCCTGCTGCGCATTCTCATCCTGATATTCGGATTGATAGGTAGGGCGATTGCTGTTGTAACGACGGTCATCAGTACTCCGCTGCTTTTCCATGTCAGAGCCGTTACTGTATATATCGTCGCTTTGAGCAAAAGCACCCAGTGGGGCCATGCTCAAAATAAGTGCACCGATAAAAAGAAGACGTTTCATGTCTATTTGAAGTTTTACGTAAAATTTCCTTAGTGAAATTAGTACTTTTGCCACTCTTCACCAATATTATATAGACAGCGAAAAATATGCCAAGTTTAATATGAGCAGCGTTTTAACAAGTCGTAAAGATGATTATGCCCAATGGTATAATGACATAGTACTAAAAGGTGGACTGGCCGACTATTCGGCAGTGCGCGGATGCATGGTAATTAAGCCTCATGGATATGCTCTTTGGGAGAATATGCAGCATGTATTAGACAAAATGTTTAAGGATACAGGCCACCAGAATGCTTACTTTCCTCTATTCATACCTAAGAGCTTTTTGAGCAAAGAGGCAGCGCACGTAGAGGGATTCGCTAAAGAGTGTGC
The DNA here is from genome assembly GCA_018267795.1 of Bacteroidota bacterium. Classification (GTDB taxonomy): domain Bacteria; phylum Bacteroidota; class Bacteroidia; order Chitinophagales; family Chitinophagaceae; genus SZAS-30. The sequence goes on from JAFDXS010000089.1 coordinate 5,328, forward strand.
CGTTGTGACACATTACCGTCTTAAAAATGACCCTAATGGCGGTGGCGTAATAGTAGATCCAGAAGCAAAGCTGGAGGAAGAGCTTATAGTTCGCCCTACATCTGAAACCATTATCTGGAGCACGTATAAAAACTGGGTGCAATCTTACCGTGACTTGCCCCTGCTCATAAACCAGTGGGCTAATGTAGTGCGCTGGGAAATGCGTACGCGCCTGTTCCTCCGCACTGCGGAGTTTCTGTGGCAGGAAGGCCATACGGCACATGCTACCAGGGAAGAGGCGATAGAAGAAACCCGCAAAATGCTCGATGTGTATGCCACATTTGCAGAGGAATATATGGCAGTGCCAGTGATACGTGGTGTAAAGACCGCCAATGAACGCTTTGCCGGTGCAGAAGATACTTATTGCATAGAGGCATTGATGCAGGATGGCAAAGCGCTGCAGGCTGGTACCTCTCACTTCCTTGGTCAGAACTTTGCTAAGGCATTTGATGTGCAGTTCTCTAACAAGGAGAATAAGATGGACTATGTATGGGCTACCTCCTGGGGGGTTTCTACCCGATTGGTAGGCGCATTGGTAATGGCGCATAGCGATGACAACGGGCTTGTATTGCCTCCTCGCCTTGCACCATTGCAAGTAGTTATAGTTCCTATCTACAACAAAGACATGGAAGCAAGAAAGCGGATAGATGACACCGCAGCTACCATAATGAAAGAACTGAAGGCTAAAGGCATAAGTGTAAAGTATGACAATGACGACAACACAAGACCGGGCTGGAAGTTTGCAGAGTATGAACTGAAAGGCATACCAGTGCGCATAGCTATGGGTCCTCGTGACCTGGAAAACGGACAAGCCGAAGTTGCCCGCCGTGATACGAAGGAAAAAGCTTCTTACCAGCTTGAAGGACTTGCTGCAAGCATTGAGCAATTGCTGGCAGACATTCAACAGCAGATGTTTGAAAGGGCACTTAAGTTCCGCGATGAAAATATAACTAAGGTTGATAGCTGGGATGATTTTGTAAAGGTGCTCGACGAAAAGGCTGGTTTTATTTCTGCTCACTGGGATGGCACACCTGAAACGGAAGAAAAGATAAAAGAAATGACAAAGGCTACTATACGCTGCATACCGCTGAATAATGAACAGGAGGCCGGCAAGTGTGTACTGACAGGCAATGCATCTTCACAGAGAGTTTTGTTTGCAAGGGCTTATTAATTTTTAATATTTAGTTTTATTATTGTTATTTAAACGCACCTTAAACTATGTATCAGCAAAACGAGAATCACCACCTGGAAATTGATCATGTGGGACGAGCATATATATTGGAAACTGTACGCTGGACAAAGTTTTTAGCGATACTTGGATTCATAGTAATGGGGCTTGTTTTCATATCAGGTCTGTTGCTGGCTGTGGTGATGCCATCCGTGTCTATCATACCCGGCACAGCCGGATCTACTGCTGTTAATAGTATAGGATTGCTATTCTTAGTGGGCGTTTATTTTTACCCTATTTATGCACTTTCAAAGTTTTCAAGTAATATGAAAGCCGCGATGGCTACTTCAAGTCAGACGCATCTAAATGAGGGATTACGGTACCAGCGGTCTATGTATAAGTACATCGGCATACTGACTATTATTATGTTGATCTTCTATCTGCTGATGTTTTTGTTTGTGGGCTTTATGATTGGTGGTTTTGCTGCCAATAGTCATTATAATTAATAACCTTTCTTAAGTAAAAATGGCGCTCAATGAGCGCCGTTTTTTTTATGCATTTCCTTTCATCAATATGCTTATGCCGCGGGGGCTAAGGGATATTGGTGGTTTAAATATCTGCTCGTCATTTCTGCGCTTGCGATAGGCTGTAAATATTGCTTTGTGCGATAGCAGGCCTATTACTTTCTTCTCTTTATCGTGCGTGACTACAGGCAGCACATCTATATCGTAGCGATCCATAATGTCTATGGCTATGCTTAGCTTATTGTGTTCATAGATGTAGGGTGTGCTATTACTGATCAACGCACTTACAGCTGACTCGTCGTTATGTTGTTTATCAAACAAGAGACTTCTTTTTATTACGCCCATATAATCACCGGCCTTATCTGCAACTACAAATGCAGTTGTTTGCCCCTGTTCTATTGAGTGGTTCTTTATCCATTCACGTGCTTCTTTTATAGTGATATTTGCATCCAGCAGTTTAGCTTCTTCTTCATACACGTCTTTTACCGTTACCGACTGCAGCACATCAGGCTCGTATGAATGCGGCGCGAATACGCCGCGGCGCTCTATCTTTTCTGTCATTATCGTTCCCTTCATCAGGAAGAAAGAAATAAAATATGCGGCAGTACATGCGCCTAACAAAGGCAGTAAACCGTGTGGCTGCATGGTAGTTTCTAACGCGAACACTATAGAAGTAAGTAATGCTCTTGATGCACCTGCAAACATAGCTGCCATACCTATCAACACACAGGTCATTACATTTATTTCGCTGCCTGGGAATAAGGTAAGTGTAGCCACGCCTAAGAGGCCACCTAACGCGCCGCCTATAGTAAGCAATGGTGCCAGCGTACCGCCTGATGTACCACTGCCTAATGATATAACCCAGGAGAGAAACTTCATAAAGCAAAGCATGAGCAATACCTGCACTGTT
>JAFDXS010000008.1 GCA_018267795.1 Bacteroidota bacterium
GCGGGGAGATATCTGGTTGACATCAAAGGTTACGGGATCTTCGCCACACAGACCAAGAATAACCGCTACATCTGTACCATGTCCTTTACCGGTCTTGGCCAACGAACCATACAACAAGACGTGTACATTGGTGATATTTTGTAATCCATAGGGCCTTAAACCATCTAAAAAACGCAATGCTGCGCGCCATGGACCTAATGTATGAGAGCTGCTTGGGCCTACGCCAATCTTAAATATGTCGAATACCGAAATGGTTTCTTTACTTACTGCCATCTATATAATCTATATACTATATAATAGAAAAAAGGGGGAAAATAATTTCCCCCTAAAGATACTATGAAACTAACAAAAACATTACGGCATTAATACATGATCTATAACCTGTATTACCCCATTGCTCTGAAACACATCTTTTATGGTAATCTTTGCCATACCGCCTTTAGCGTCTTTCAGCATCAAGGTGTTACCTTTTTGCATTACTGTCAGCTCTTCGCCCTGTACGGTAGTTAGCATTGCCTTGCCATGACCTTCTTTCACCATTTTCATCAGTTTTCCAGCGCTGTATTTGCCGGAAACAACGTGGTAAGTAAGTATTTTGGTAAGTGTTTCTTTATTTTCCGGCTTTACCAGGTTATCTACCGTACCTGCGGGCAGCTTGTTAAACGCTTCATTTGTAGGGGCAAACACTGTAAATGGTCCTGCACCTTCCAGTGTTTCTACAAGCCCTGCAGCCTTCACTGCCGCTACCAGTGTGGTGTGGTCCTTTGAATTCACCGCATTCTGTACAATATTTTTAGATGGGTACATCGCTGCGCCACCTACCATTACGGTTTTCTCCTGTGCAAAGCTAATTGTCGTGTTGCCGGCTATTAAGGCAATTGCTAATACCGGCAGAATAAATAAACGTTTCATAAAAAGTTGGTTTGTGTTTGTAATGATTAAATTGTTTTACCTATACACTTACGGCAACTTTTCCTTTTTGGATTTCAGAGGAATAAAAAAAGCGCTGCAGGTATCTGCAGCGCTATAAAAAAGTATAAAAAAACTATTGAACGCTTATATCAAAAGGCATTGCCATCATTGCTTTACCATTAATGCTGCGTAAAGACTGTATCTTTTTATACCAGCTATATTCTGTACCTAACTGTGCCTTAATAGATTCCTTTATTGCAGCATCACCAATATTGTTTCCTTTTAGCCTGCGCATAATATTTTCCCATCTATCGCCGGGCTGCGGATAAGTAACAATTTTATAGTTACTGAGCTTTGCCATAGCTGCAGCACTGCGTATAGCCCTGTTAAGATCGCCTATGGCATCCACCAGCTTTATGTTTAAAGCATCATAGCCGGTCCAAACCCTGCCCTGCGCTATGCTGTCCACATCAGCAGAGGCTATTTTCCTTCCTACCGATACACGGCTTTTGAAAATAGAATAGATAGTATCTACACTATTTTGCATACGCATACCTTCTTCTGGAGTGAAGGCACGGGTAGCAGTTGGGAAATCTGCATAAGGCGCGGTCTTTACTTCATCAAATGTTACACCCAGCTTATTGTGCATCAGCCCTTCTATATTAAACATCATGGAGAACACACCTATACTGCCTGTAATAGTAGTCGGCAATGCAAAAATACTATCGGCCTGCGATGATATATAATAACCACCAGATGCCGCAAGATCACCCATTGACACTATCAGTGGCTTTTTCTTTTTCAGCAATTGCAGTTCTCGCAATATAACTTCAGATGCCGGCGCACTACCACCCGGAGAGTTTACACGTAGCACGACTGCCTTTATATCATTGTTGTCGCGCAGCTTACGAATGTTTTGAATAAATGTTTTTGATGCTACCTGGTAGTCTTCAGTTTGCTCACCATCTACTATATCTCCTTCTGCATATAGTACAGCTATTCTGTTGTTACCGGTTATTACGCCCGTCTTTACACTTGAGGCATATTCGCCCAGGGACACATACTTTATGCTCTCTGTATCCTTCTGCCCTGTTTTTGCGCGAATGCTTTGTTCCACTTCATCCCAATAGCGCAGACCATCTATCATTTTATATTTTAGCGCATCAGCGGGGAATTGTATTGCTCCGGTAGCAGTCCACTGATTGATGCTTGAGCTGTCTGCATGTGTGTGCTCCATTACAGCCTTCAGAAATTCGTTCCAGAAGTTATGCTGCAGGCGGCTTGTTTGTAGCCTGTTCGGCTCACTCATCTTGTCTGCCCGGAAAGGCTCAGTAGCACTTTTAAATTTGCCTGCATAAAATATTTCAGGCTGCAACTCCAGTCTTTCTAAAGTGTTTTTGAAAAAAGGCAACACAGTTGCAAAGCCTTTCAACTCAATGTCACCAACAGGGTTTAGATATATACTGTCTGCTACAGATGCTATATAGTACGCGCTCTGCGGAATATCCTCGCCATAGGCATATATAAACTTATTACTGCTCTTAAAATCTTTTAAAGCTATACGCAGCTGCTGCAAAGTAGCCCAGCCATTATTGCCCGAGTGCAACTTTATCATTATGCCCTTAATATTGTTATCAGTCTTGGCATTGGATATAGCGTGCACCACGTCATACAGGCCTACTGGTGAATTTGCATCATTGCTAAAAATGGCAAATGGGTTTTCTTCCCCTACTTCATGAATGTGCTTTTGCAAATCAATCACCAAAACGCTGCCCGACTTTATCTTTGTTTCTTTCCCTGCCCTGGCTATAAGGGCTGTTATAGACCCTATTAGTAGCCCCGCTGCTATTACCCCCATAACTATCATTGCCAGGAGGGAAGCAAAGAACATTTTAAAAAATTGTTTCATTGTTCTTTTGTTGTTTTAATATAGTAACAAAGATACATGGCTTACTAATATCTTATTTATTAATTGACTGATGACTATGGGTGATTTTATAGGTCATTTTCTGGATTTGCCAGTCCTCTTATCTTTGCAGCTACAATGAATACAGCATACTTACTCCTTGGAAGCAATGAAGGTGATCGTTTCAGCTGGCTACACCAGGGAAAGGAACAAATAGAGCTAAACTGCGGGGTCTCCAATATTGCATCATCTATATACCAAACCGCTGCATGGGGACTGGAAGAACAGCCTGATTTTTTAAACCAGGTAATTTGTATTCAAACATTACTTAACCCAGCTGAATTATTATTGTGCATACAACAAATAGAAAATAACCTGGGAAGACAGCGGACTGTAAAATGGGGACAGCGTACGCTAGACATAGATATATTACTATACAACAGTGATGTTATTAACTTACCCAACCTGAATATACCACATCCATTTCTTGAGAAACGCCGTTTTACGTTGGCGCCCTTATGCGAAATAGCTCCTAGCCTTGTGCATCCTGTATTGAATAAAACAATGCTCCAACTGCTGGAGGATTGCCCCGACCCTTTGCCTGTAAAAAAACTAGATCGAAGAGCTTAATAGATATCCACATTTTTTACGGTTGTAGTTATGTGCCTTTATCTTTGGCCTCGTTTATGAATTATCAATACATAGCTATAGAAGGCAATATAGGTGCTGGCAAAAGCACGCTGGCTAATCTATTGGCAAAACACTATGATGCAAGATTGGTATTGGAAGAATTTGCGGACAATAACTTTCTACCGAAATTTTACCAGGATGCTGACAGGTACGCGTTCCCCCTTGAGCTTTCTTTCCTTGCAGACAGATTTAAGCAACTAAAGCAGATAGCTGTTAATCATGACCTTTTTAACGGGAATGTAATTAGTGACTATGTGATAACAAAAAGTAAGCTATTTGCCCGGGTGAACCTTAAAGACCAGGAATATGAGCTATTTCAAAAGCTATTTGATATAATGGCACCTAACCTGCCGGTTCCCGATTTGCTTATATACCTACACACACCTGTCAATAAGCTGCAGCAGAATATAAAGCAACGCGGCAGAACATACGAACAAAACATATCGGCTGAATACCTGGAACGTGTGCAACAGGTTTACCAGCAATACCTGAAACAGGAAGTACAAAAAACGCTGATAATAGATACCGGAGCGTTTGACTTTATTAATGAGCCTGCGAATTTTGAAAAATTAATTTCTTTTCTTGAAAAAGACTATGATTTCAGAACTCATTATTTATCAATTGAGTAACACTGTCTTTTTTCCTTTAGCATCAGTTTATTTTTATTTTATATTATATTAGCGTAGGTAATTATTAACTTTACGAAATACCATAATTTAATTAATATAATATTATGAAGAAATTTTTCATGCTTCCAGCAATTGCAGCGACCATTGCATTACTGTTTTCATCGTGCAGCAAAACCGACAATGGAGGGTATATGTGTACATGCACTTATACAGTAAACGGTACCAGCAACACTGTTGTTTATGATATGCATAGCCAGACAAAAGCTTATGCTACGAGTGACTGTGCTTATGACCAAGCCTATCTACAAGCTAAAAGAGGAGCTCCAGACGCTTCCTGTCATTTATAAAATTTTATTTTAAAAATATCCCGGTCTTTATTTGCTATCTGCAAGTATGGAACGGGATATTTTTTCTTCAAGTGCCTTGACAGCGGGATGTATGTCTTCTCCTGTATCAAAAAAATATCTTTTTTGTGCTTCATTAAAATGCATTGTAATAAAATACACTCTTGAGCCAAATTTCCCATTCACCAAATGAGGATATAGCAGTATGACGCTATAAGAAGTTGAGTCATCTATCCTTTCTACCTGGCAATCGACCACGCCGTCTGGTGAGTCGATATTTATCTCTAACACTTTATTCATAAGGCAAAAATATACGCATTTGATGTTTATATAAGTTTGTTGAGGCCATTATTCTAATATGTTAATACATTAAATGGTTTTTTAACAATTCTTGCATCTTTCTTTTAGTTTACTTATTTTAACTGTCGTAAATTCGCATACCTTTTAAAGTCCCTATTATTTTATTTCATTATATTTTGTGTAGAATTGATTGTTACCCCAGGTAAAATTACTCGTGTTATATGGCCAGCCCCACTACAAGCAAACTAAATCTTAAAAAATCACTACAAGAACACTTTGGATTTGACGGGTTCAAAGGTGAGCAGGAAAAAATAATAAAAAGCATTCTTGGAGGCAAAGATACCTTTGTCATTATGCCTACAGGTGGTGGTAAATCTCTTTGCTACCAGTTGCCTGCCTTATTGAGTGACGGAGTTGCCATTATTGTTTCTCCGCTTATAGCGCTGATGAAAAACCAGGTGGACCTGATACGTGGCTACAGTAGCAGAGACAATATAGCCCATTTTCTCAACTCTACCCTTACAAAAGCACAACAAAAGAAAGTAAAAACTGACTTGGTAGAGGGCCGGACAAAAATGCTGTATGTGGCGCCGGAAACCCTTACCAAGCAGGAAAACATAGATTTTTTCTCCGATATTCAAATATCATTCATTGCTGTTGACGAAGCCCACTGTATATCTGAGTGGGGCCATGACTTTCGCCCGGAATACCGTAAGCTGCGAGACATGATCGATATGATAAATCCGGAGTTACCTATCATAGCGCTTACAGCAACCGCTACCCCTAAAGTACAGGATGATATAGTTAAAAATCTTTCCCTTAGAGAGCCAAACATATTTATTGCGTCGTTCAACAGGGCTAATCTTCATTATGAAGTGATGCCAAAGGGAACGAAAGAACAAACACTAAAAAGCATAGTAAAGTTTGTTCATTCAATGAAAGGCAAAAGCGGTATTATATATACGCTAAACCGGAAAACAACTGAGGAGCTTGCCAATACATTAAACGCCAATGGCATTTCGGCTGTGGCATATCACGCAGGGCTGGACTCACCTATACGCAGTCAGCGCCAGGACATGTTCCTGATGGAGGATGTAAATGTAATTGTTGCTACAATTGCGTTTGGTATGGGTATTGATAAACCTGATGTGCGTTTTGTAATACATTATAACATACCTAAATCGCTGGAGAACTACTACCAGGAAACAGGACGTGCAGGACGTGATGGTATGGAAGGCAAATGTGTTCTTTATTATTCACATAAAGATGTTCAGAAGCTGGAACACTTGATGCGCGACAAACCACTAAGCGAACGTGAAATGGGCGCACAGCTGATATCCGAAACTGTAGCTTACGTAGAAAGTGGCGTATGCCGACGCAGGTTATTGTTACATTACTTTGGTGAGGACTATACACAAGAAAATTGCGGCAATTGCGACAACTGCCTGAATCCAAAAGAAAAACTGGAAGTAAAAGACAGTGTCAAAATTACACTCGATACTATCAATGAGCTGGATGAACGCTTTGGTATTGATTATGTAGTAAACATAATACTAGGCAAAACAAATCCGCAGATACAAACATTCCGCCACGATAAGCTGAAGTCATTTGGCAGCGGGCTTATTATGGAAATGGATGCAAACTTCTGGAATTCCCTTATACGCCAGATGATGCTGGAAGGTATGATAAGGAAGGACATAGAGGAATATGGCCTGCTAAAAATTACCGAGAAAGGGCAGAAATTCCTTAAGAAGCCATATTCTATTATGGTGGCATTGAACCATCAATATGAAGAAGCAAGCAATGATGATGATGATGTAAATGTAGGCAGTGGCCCTGCGGCCGCCGATCCGCAGCTTTTTAATATGCTGAAGGAATTGCGCAAACAAGTGGCAAAAGACAAATCCTTACCACCATTTGTAATCTTCCTTGAAAACTCGCTGGAGGATATGGCCATCAATTATCCTACAACGATGGAGGAGCTTGAGAAAATACAGGGTGTGAGTAAGGGTAAGGCTATACGCTATGGTAAAAAATTCATAGAACTGATTGCCAAATATGTAGAGGAAAACGACATTACGAAACCGGACGATTTTGTAATGAAGAGTGTTGTGAACAAGAGCGGCATGAAGGTATTTATCATTCAAAATATTGATAAAAAAATACCTCTTGATACAATAGCCCGCAATAAGAACCTAAGCCTGCAGGACCTGCTGGTAGAAATGGAAACTATAGTGGCCAGTGGTACCAAACTAAACCTTGACTACTGCCTGGAACAGGAACTGGATGAATATGAGCAGGAAGACATTTTTGACTATTTCCGTAATAGCCATGATGATAATCTTGAACATGCATATGATGAGTTTAAAGACAGGGATGTAAGCCTGGAGCACCTACAAATGATGCGTATTAAGTTCTTAAGCGAATACGGTAACTAAAAAATAATATTCCTTTTTACAACGGCCCTTGCGCATAGCAGGGCCGTTTTCATTTAAACCCGGTTGATTTACACATAAGTAAGACTAAACTGAAGAATAGAGGCTTATCTTTGCGACCAATTAAAAATTTAATGAAATTTATAATATCTACTATAACTGCGCTGCTATTATCATGCACGCTTTATGCCGGGGATACTGCGGCGCAGAGATTTAATATCCATTTTCAGACAACTTATATATATCAGTACATGCCGGCATTTCATGCTGACTATAGTGGTGCAAACAGCTTGAAAAACGCAGAAGAAAAAGACAACTCCATTACAGCTACGTTATTTTTAGGTGTGCGACTATGGAAGGGTGCAGAGCTATACATAAATCCTGAAGTGGCTGGCGGTGGCGGGCTTAGCGGTGCATTTGGCCTAGCAGCCTCTACTAACGGTGAAACTTTTAGGGTTGGGGATCCCTCTCCTACTCTATACCTTGCAAGAGGTTATCTGAAACAGACTATAGCACTTAGCAAAGGAACAGATGAGGTGCAGGATGCTGCAAACCAGGTACAAATCAATGATCCTAAAAATTACCTGCGCTTTTATATTGGCAAATTATCATTAGGCGATTTGTATGATAATAACCTTTATAGCAATTCGCCCCGTACGCAATTTATGAACTGGGCCTTGATGAATAATGCGGCCTGGGACTATGCTGCTAATTTGCGCGGATATACTTACAGCTTCATTACACAATTGCAGTATGGCAGCAGGGCTTACAAAGCAGCCTTAGCTACCCTGCCTGTAGTAGCTAATGGCGGCGAACTAAATACAGACCTTAGCCAGGAATTTTCCGTGAATGCGGAAGTAGATCAGGCTTACAAAATACATGGGCAAAGCGGCACGGTGAGATTGCTGGGGTATGTAAACGACGGGCACATGGGCAACTACAACCAGGCTATTGCTCAGGCTGGATCTTCTAACCCTCCTGATGTTATTAGTACACGTAAATATGGCACAACAAAGGCAGGCTTTGGCATAAATGCCGACCAGCAGATAAACAGTGCACTGGGCTTGTTTGCCCGACTGGGATGGAACGATGGCAAGAACGAAACATGGTGCTTCACAGAGGCTGACAGGACACTATCTATAGGAGCTAATGTGAATGGCAACAAATGGCATAGAGATAATGATAACATAGGGATAGCGTTTGTGGTAAATGGTCTTTCGCAGGAGCATAAGCAGTATCTGGCAGATGGTGGTTTAGGGTTTCAGTTGGGTGATGGGAAATTGAATTACGGTCATGAAACTGCTGTGGAATTATATTACAGTTTTAAGCCTTTGGCAACTGGTATATGGTTTACCGGCGACTACCAATTGGTGGTTAATCCCGGGTATAACAGGGACAGAGGCCCCGTGAGCGTGTTTGCCTTTCGTTTGCATGTAGAGTTATAGTTTACAGATTATATTCAAGATGGGAAGAGGCCTCGTGTGAGGCCTCTTTTTTTATTATTTATTCAGCAGGTTTGGTGTCCGGCGGCTTAGGCCTTTCCCTGTTCCTGTTTTGATTGTTATTGGGTCTTTGGGGCCTTTCAGGGCGGGGTTGCTGAGGGCCTCTTTCGGGGCGCGGCTGCTGGGGGCCTCTCTCCGGTCTTGGGCCTTGTTGTTGTCTTGGCTTCTGACCTTGCTGGCCGCCTGCGGGCTGTGCCTCCCTGGGTGCCTGTTGATTACCTCCTTGCGGTGGTCTTTGCCTTTGACCCTGTTGTTCGGGCCTTTGTCTTGGTTGTGGAGTAGCAGTTGCGCCTTGAGCAGGTCTAGGGCCTTGCTGCCTGTTGCCTTGCTGACGATTTGGTTGCTGGCCCGGAGCCGCCTGTTGCTGCTGCTTACCATTGCCACCACCAGACTTCTTCTTGTTTTTGCCGCCTTTCTCTAAAGAACGAAGTGTTATCTGACCTACGTCATTTACAAAGCCTACATCTACTTTCACACCTGCCTTGGTACCTGTTTCCAGCTCTACCGGTTGCAGTTCTTCAGGCTTGATGCCTTCTTTATTGAGCTTCAGTATTTCCTTTACCCTTACTATCGTCATGGGGTATTGCTTGTTGCTATCGGAATAGCTGTACCACATGAGGTTTTTGAAGATATCGCGCTTCTGGAGGGTAGCACGGCCTTTCACTGTTTCTATCTGCTCTGCATTGTCAGGGAATACACGCAGAGCATCCATATAAGTATCCAGCTCGTAGTTGAGGCAGCACTTGAGGCGCCCGCACTGGCCGGAAAGCTTAGTCTGATTAATAGACAGGTTTTGATAGCGTGCCGCTGTAGTATTAACAGACTTAAAGTCTGACAACCATGTGCTACAACACAGTTCACGGCCACAACTGCCTATGCCACCTACTTTGCCGCTCTCCTGCCTTGCACCTATCTGGCGCATCTCAACCTTCAGCTTAAACTCTGAAGCGTATACTTTGATCAGTTCGCGGAAATCCACACGCTGGTCTGCAGTGTAGAAGAAAGTGCCTTTTTTGCCGTCGGCCTGTATTTCTACTTCAGCCAGCTTCATTTCCAGCTTATGATTGCGCGCCATAGCACGCGACTGGAGAAGCACCTCAGGCTCACGCAGCTTATTCTTTTCGTAGCTTTTCAGCTCGTCTTCGGTTGCAGGATGCAGCACACGCTTCAGCGCATTTTGGTCCTCGATACCATATTTTTTCAGTTGCAGTTTCACCAGCTCGCCTGTGAGGCTTACCTGGCCTATATCGTACCCGCTTATACCTTCAACGGCTATCCATTGGCCTTTTTCGAGTATATGGTTCGTATTGTTCTTAAAAAAGTCTTTTCTGCTTCCTTTGCTGAACGATACTTCTATTATCGGGTAAGGTTTTGCACTATCGTAAAGGGGTAAAGCGCTTAGCCAGTCAAAAACGTTCATTCGGTTGCATCCACCAGTACTACATCCACCATTTCCTTTGCATCCGCCGGGTTTTCCGCTTGCGCCGCTCCCACAATTGCCACATCCCATTTATATATCTATTTATATTGACAGCAGGTGGCTTGCAATTACATTTTACACTATTTAGAAGAACTTATTGGCCACTTGTTCTTTGACATAGAAAACTGATTAACCCTATCAATTTCGTTTTGTCGTAAATGACACATCTTCACATTTTTATCTCACGCACAAAAATTGCTCACCTGCAGATTGTGAAAAATAATAAAATAATCTCACAAAGTTAAAGCTTTGTTTTGGATAATGTACTGAAGGCGGATGGATAATGCGTGGAGCTGGGTCTTTGAATGAGCATTTCTTTCAATATAAAAGATGGTATCGGTGATCTTCTTTACCATATCGCCCAGGGCCTCGAAGGGAATGCTCATGTTCGCCAGTCTTTGTACAAACTGTGTTTCTTCGGCAGGTAATGCGGCCTTCTGCTGCGGCATATAGCGCATACGTATAGCCTGCTCCAGCAACTGCACTACATAGTACAGGAAATTTTTCTGCTGCTCGCGACCTGCTTTGCTCCAGTCTTCTGCAAACTTTGCTATGCCTATGCCGTTGCGGGTGAACAGAACATTGAACCAGGTGCGCACCTCCGGGAAAAGGTCATTATCTGCGTGGCGTACGATGCGCAGCGCTTCTGTATAGCTGCCGTTGGCAAGGTGGGCCACCTGTGCGGCGCGACGGGCATCAGCATGAGAGGCTTCCATGAGTGCAGTTGCAATATCGGCAGCCGGCAAAGGGGCAAGACGCACCATTTGGGTGCGGGAAAGGATAGTAGCCAATACATCTTCCGTATTCTCTGCCACCAGTATCATAATAGTATCGGCAGGAGGCTCTTCAATCAACTTTAATAATATATTTCCTTCCTTGCCCAGGTATTCAGGGCGCCAGATAATCTGCACCTTGCGGCCACCTTCGTATGACTTAAGATTGAGTTTTTCTATTATATCACGACATTCTTCGGCGGTAATGTTACCCTGCTTGTTTTCTGCGTTTATCGCCTGCAGCCAATCGTAGGTGGTGCCGTAGGGTGTTTGCTTTACAAACTGCCTAAACTCCTCCATATAATGCTGGCTCATGGCCTTAACGCCCGGCTTAGGCGGCACAGATGGAAAACTGAGATGCAGATCTGCATGTTCGAGACGAGCGGCACGATTGCAAGAGGCACATACGCCGCAGGCATCTGCCGCCTGCTTGTTCTCACAAAAAATATACTGCGCGAGGGCGAGTGCCATTGGCAAACCGCCTGTACCTTCCGCACCTACAAACATGAGCGCATGGGGCATGTGCCCCTGCTGCCACATAGCCAGTAATCCATTTTTTGCCGCCTGCTGCCCTACTACGTTTGTGAATTGCATTCTTCGAAGTAAAAATTCAAAATTAAAAAGTAAAAATGATTGTGGATAGGTTTAAATATTTTGTTGTTATTAATGACTGGCGGCGAGTAAGACACAACCGTTACCCTTCTCAAGAGCGAAATGTTGTGTAACAATTATGAGGTGAGGTTGAAAACGGCTGAAATGCTTTGTGAGCAACCGTATAATAATTATCCAGATTTCCCATTTATGCCCCATTGCTACCCTACTTTGCCTCATTTGTGCCCCATCTGTTACATCTCATTTTTTAAGAACTGTATAGCCTTAGGATTATCCCTGAGGCTATATGGCAAGATACTATTTGGATAGGGGTGTTTCCAAATTAAGATATGCACATTTTCAAAGTAAAAATTCAAAATGAAAAGGTAAAAATTGCAATTGATGACTCAGGAATAACATTCAGCCTTTGAGCCTTGAATGCCGAAGGGTCTCCTATCGGAAGACCCTTCGGGGAAGTAAAATCAATAAATTGAGCTGGCAAAGTAATAATCTAAGTTTTACGTCTTTACTATTACCAGCTATGTATCGCCTCTATCTAACAATTATTCTCGTTTTATTCTTTGCTTTGGGAAAGGCCCAAACGCAATATTCTATAGATAAGGCCAATCATAATGTTCCTACTGGTTACATACAAATAAAGGGGAAAATTATACTTGAGGCAACCCGGGAACCAATGCCGGGATTAACGGTTGAGTTGGCGAATACGAAAACCACCACTGACCGCAATGGCAAATTTGTTTTAAATGTTCCTGATCGGCTTCGAGGCTCAATATTATATTTATACGCCCATGGCAAATTTGATAATGGCGCAACCCGAGATTCAATATTTATTAACCAGGAAATTTATGGGGAAGAGCAACAAGAAATAGTGATGTATTGGATGCCAGTTGATAACAGAAAGGAACATGTAGACATAAGCGCCTATAAAATACCAGGTTTTGATACAACCAAAGTGGATGTAGTTATAATAGTAAATTAAGATAGCCCCTTAGTGATATATGAGGACTAGCGGAGGAAATATCCGAATCAGAATTTGCAGAATTAGTGAATGGCCAGAATGAATAACATATGCATTAGGATTTACCGAATTATTGAATGAACAGGATGGTAGGTTAACCGGAACATCAACTGCAGAAAATCAATTCAACTGCTGTCCGTGAACGCCAAAAGATTTCTGTTAAAAGAAGCTTTAACTATAAGTTTACCAGGCTTATTTATAATTAAAACCTTTCTCTCGTCTGCATATACGTTTTACTATAGTGGCGTGCTATTTGTATGTTGTACAAAGTTGACACTTTGCTCTTTGCTATCGGCTGATGCCAGGCAATGTTATTATCCTATGCTAAATAAAGCGTATGAACAATAAGAACATTTTAATATCCGGAGCCGGAATAGCCGGTGTATCTCTTGCTTTCTGGCTAAGAAGGTTTGGCTTCCAACCGACCTTAATTGAAATTTCACCCAAGTTGCGTGAAGGTGGCTATGCTATAGACTTTATGGGAGCGGGGTATGATGTTGCGAAAAAAATGGGAATCCTACCGGAACTTGAAAAGGTAGATATGGATATTTCAAAACTTGCCTTTGTAGATGGGAACAACAAAGAACAAGGCAGTATGAATTACAGAAAGATAAAGCGATTGATGAATAACAGAGCCCTAACCCTGCTGCGAAGCGACCTGGCAAAGGCTATCTACAAGGCCCTTGACCAAGACATTGGAATAATATTCGGCGATACAATTGATAAAATTGAACAGGATAATGAAAAAGTAATAGTGACATTTAGAAGTGGGTCGAGCCGTTTTTTTGATTTGGTTGTGGGTGCGGATGGACTGCATTCTAAGGTACGAAATTTGATTTTCGGAAATGAAGCACAATTTGAAAATTATTACGGTTATTACACTTCTTCCTTTACAATTGAGAACTTTCCTTATGAAGGCAAAGTGTTCTCGATGTATAATGTGCCTAATAAACAAGTCGCAATCTATTCGTACAGCAAAGGCAAGACTACTACTTTTTTTATTTTCGCCTCGCCTGTGAAGCTATCCTATAACTATCATGATGTTGACCAGCAAAAAGAAATTCTGAAAAAGCAATTTATGGATGCCGGATGGAAATGCCCCGAACTGCTTTCGAGAATGGACTCAAGCGCAGACTTTTATTTTGATTCGGTTAGCCAAATAAAAATGGAGAAATGGTCTAAAGGCAGAGTTGCACTAATTGGAGATGCATGCTGTTGCCCATCACTACTGTCAGGAAAAGGATCTACACTTGCAATAGTTGGCGCATACATTCTTGCAGGAGAACTAAAACAGGCGAATGGTAACTACATAACAGCTTTTGAAGCGTATGAAAATGCATTCAAGCCATTTATAACTAAAAAACAAAAGTCGGCACAAACGTTTGCCAAATCATTTGTCCCCAAAACTAATTTTGGTATATGGTTAAGAAATCTTGCATTTTCGCTAATGTCATTGCCGTTCGTTACCAAGTTATTGCTGAATCAATTTAAAGACAAAGGACTTGAACTAAAGGAATATTAAACGAATACAAGCAATAATATAAGCAGCACCTACTATTACCATAGCCAAATCCCTATAGTTATTAACTTTGATAAAAAGTTATTAACCATGGATAATACAAGAGTATATAGAATGTCTTTTGCCAGTGTTTATCCACTATATATACAAAAAGCAGAGAAAAAGGGGCGCAGCAAAGAAGAGGTAGATACTATCATTTTTTGGCTGACAGGATACGATAAACAAACATTGCAACAACAGATTGATAAGAAAAGTGATCTTGAAACTTTTTTTGCCGAGGCGCCAGTATTGAATCCGAATGTATCAAAAATTACAGGAGTCATTTGCGGATATCGAGTAGAAGAAATAGAAGACCCGCTCATGCAAAAAGTTCGCTATTTAGATAAGCTGGTAGATGAACTAGCGAAAGGAAAGGCAATAGAGAAGATTTTGAGAAAGTAAGGTTCCGGTTAATTCTAATCCTTATACTTCGCTATGTCGGAGAAATTAAAATAGCGAAGGGCTTCTTATGGGAGCCCTTCGGTGAATAAAAAATTTATCTGGCTGCGCTTTAAAACTCAACAACCATAGGGGGCAAAACTGACAATACTGTTTACTGCTTTGCCATTGATCATAGCAGGCTTCCAGTTGGGCGCATTAGTAATTACCTTGTCCATAATATTATTCAATAGAGGATTTGCGTCTAAAAGAGGGTCCCACTGCATTTTATCTCCCTGTGTCCTTAAATAAGGCTTGACATAACGAACATCAAAGTTGACAACTTTTCCTTCTTTGCTGATAACAACACTTACTACATTTATACCTGCCAGGCTATCGGCTGTGTTTCTGCAAAGTGCATGGAATTGTTCTTTTAGATAGTCGATGTAGGCCTGCTGATCTTTGCTGTTGGTGGCGGGAGTCTTTAAATATTCATTTTGATAAACGGGCTCACCATTCATGTTATAGATAATCTGTTTTTTGCCAGCGTTTGCAGAGGCAAGTGCAGGTCGCTTTTTTTCTGCGTCATAAAATAAAGTGTCGGTTTGACGCCAGGCAAATGTATTGCCTTTGTAGGTGGTTACATTTTCCTGCGAAATTGTTCTTGCCATAAGCACAGTACATGCGAATAATGCCGGGATAAGAAGGAGGTACTTCCATATGCCGGGCTTGCGGTTTTGATTTTTTGTAAGCATATTGATCCTGTTTTTGATAGGTGAGAAATAAAAAGAATGAGCAATGCCCGGGACGCCACTGAGCATTGTTTGCTGCAAAAGGAAGTGTCCGTATGCATAAGCATCTTTTTGTGCGGCGATATGATCTGCTTCGTATTCATGCTGCAGTTGCAACAAGTAGCGATAGCGCCAGACAAGTGGATGAAACCAAAACACAATACATACAAGCTGCATAGCGAGCAGATCGAGCCAATGCTTTTTGTAGCTGTGAGCGGCTTCATGAAGAATGATATATTCGAGCTCTGCATGAGGGTAAGCGTTGATATCGCTAATAAATATCCAATGCATAAAAGAATATGGTGCATGTTCTTTGCCAGTAACAATTACTTTATGGCCAGCAATAATCTGATAGGGACGGGAGAG
>JAFDXS010000090.1 GCA_018267795.1 Bacteroidota bacterium
TAGTCAGGAGCAGGAACGTCTATACCAGGGCCTATAAAGTTTTTCTTTACCAGCTCACTTGCATAGCGGCGTGTTATTTTTTCCAGTTCAAATGGAGTATAGTTCTTTGGATTAATGCGGATACCACCCTTAGCACCACCAAACGGTACGTTTACTATTGCACATTTGTAGGTCATTAATGCTGCCAGCGCCATCACTTCATCCTGGTTCACGTCCATGCTGTAGCGAATACCACCCTTACACGGCAGCTTGTGCTGCGAGTGCTGCACGCGGTATGCCTCTATTACTTCTATTTTGTCGCCTATGCGAACAGGAAATTTCAGTTGCAGTATCGAGTTACAGGCTTTTATCTGTTCCAGGATGCCTTTTTCAAATCTTGTAAATTGTGCGGCCTTGTCAAAGTTGCGCTCTACGCCACGGAAAAAGCTATACGCGTGGGCTTGTGTTGCTGAATTGGCAGTTGCTGTCTCTACCATACAATGGTTTTAGATTAATTAGTTTGTTAGATTATTTATTTTTCTCAAGCTTACTGATCTTTCGATCTATTCTTATAAGATATGCTATAATCCCCGCAAAGATAGTAGCTAATACTAAAACAACAACGTATATTTTGCCATTAGATCGCATGGCATCTGCCATTTCAGGTTCATTTGCGGTTTGTGCTTTTGTTGTTATTGCTGTTACCAGTATCAGCAGTATGGAGATGAGTGATGCCTTACGCATTGTTTTATTTGTTGTTTTTTTCAAACTCAAATTGAAAATTATTCTCTTTTTCAAACTTCAATAGTCCCCAGCGTATTTTCAGTGTAGCTATCCACAGTCCTATCAGGAACCAGCCTATCACAGCAGGGTAGAATACCATACGCATATTGCTGTCCAGGTCATATTGGTTAAAGCCCGGGTTGCCGCCATTGCCTGGGTGCAGCGAATCTACCATGCGGGGCAACACCCATAGCAGTGGTATCATCAGCGCATAGGCAAATATGTTATATACAGCGCTTATCTTGGCTCTCTTCTCATCATCTTTCAGCCCGCCGCGCAGTATTATATAGGCAAAATAAATCAACATACTCATAGCAGTGCCCAGTTGCTTGGGATCATTGCTCCATGGTGCGCCCCAGGTATAGTTGGCCCATTCCATGCCACTCAGCATACCGAGTATACTGAAGAAGATACCCGTATTGGTGAGCTGCGATGCATATATATCATCACGCAGGTTGCCGCCACGCAGGTATTTTATAGAATAAATAAAGGAGCCGGTAAACAATAGTATCATCGTAAACCACATAGGTACATGATAATACAGGTTGCGGATAGATTCGTTGATAATGTTAAGCCGTGGCACCGGCATCAGGATACCCCCGATTACCGTATAACCAAGGCAAATAACACAGAGCACTTTCCACCAGGATCGGCGCATACGTTCTTTGTAAATTTTAGCAAAAATAGTAATTAGGAATTTGGAACAAGAAATTTGTTTCTAATACTTTTTTAGCATCATATTTATTTCAATGTAAATGAGGTGTAATTATTTATACACGCAATCCCTTTCATTATCATAGCAATAAGCGTAGTGAAATTTAATATTTCTGCACTAAAAAAATCTTTCGAATCTTTGCACGCGATATTAGCGGCTATTCTTTATCTGCTTCTATTACAAAGCATATTGTATAGTTTTTCGTCTATATAAAAAGCGCAACTATAAACCAAAACTATCACCGCCCACTATGAATATTGGAACAGGCATTCGCTCTATTAGAGTTAAGAAAGGTATAACCCAATCCCAGCTGGCAGACCTCACCGGTCTTTCTCCCACATCAATATCTCAGATAGAAAAGGGTGTTAAACGCCCCAGCTCAAAAAATCTCACAAAAATCTGCGAAGCGCTCGAAGTGCCTGAAGCCCTGATTTATTTGCTAGCTATGGAGCAGGAGCATATTCCCGACCATATGAAGCCTATGTACGACATGCTTTTCCCTTCTATAAAGAACATGTTGCTTACTATTTTGGATGAGAATGATAGTGACGATGTCGATAATCACAAAAAGCCTGATAGCGAAAAATAACCTTTATTCCTGCCACAGGAAAGGGAAAAGTATCAATCCCAGTATTACAACCAGCAGGTCCAGCATTAGCAGTATCAGTGCCAGTGTCCACCAGCCCGGTTGATATACCGGCGATATTGCTTTCATGGCCAGGTTACTCAGCATCATTAGCACAGGTGTCACCAGCGGAAAGCCCAGTATAGCCATCAGCGCAGAGTTTTGTTGCGCCCTGGCCGCTATTGCAGACAAAAATGTAAATACTACCGAGAGGCTTATACTACCCACTGCACTTATTACTACAAATAAGCCTACCTGTACCAACGGCATACCTAATAGTATGGAAAATAATAACAGGCTCACCAGGCTCATCATAAGCATAAGTGTTACGCTGTATATCATTTTTGCCAGTAAAAAGGTAGTGGGCTTTACCAGCGTAAAATAATAGCGGAACCTGTTAGGATGCTCTTGCAAAAAGCTTTTTGCTACGGAGTTCACCGCCACAAACAGTTGTGTAAGCCAGAACAAAGCATTCCATATACGCGCCTCGGGCTGTCCGCTCATCATATATACTACAAACACGGTAGCGCCTACATATAGCAGCACGCCGAATAATGTGTGCTTTTGCCGCCATTCTATTAATAAATCCTTGCGAACAAGCGAGAGAAGATGTCCTTGTGCCATACTGTTTTTCAAAGGTAGCAATATGAAGGAAAAAAATTTACGAAAACCTGTTTGTATTTTTACAAAACTCCTCTATCTTTGCAATCCCAAAGTTCTTAAACACAATGCGGAAGTAGCTCAGTTGGTAGAGCATCACCTTGCCAAGGTGAGGGTCGCGGGTTCGAGTCTCGTCTTCCGCTCTAAAGATTCCAAGCCTTCATTGGTTTGGAATTTTTTATTTGCACACATTCGTAAATTTGTGTGATCGGAATGCCCTGGTGGCGGAACTGGTAGACGCGCAGGACTTAAAATCCTGTTTCCAGCAATGGAAGTACGGGTTCGATTCCCGTCTGGGGCACAGAAAGAATCGAAAATAAAAAACCTCATACCTGATAAAGGTTTGAGGTTTTTTATTTGTATCAAAATTAATTACCACAGCATTTCTACCATGAAGTAACCCGTACCAGCGGCATTCTGAAGTTGCCTTTAAAAAGTTTATTAGTGCCAAACGACTTCATCACCTGGGCCTGGCAGCTGCCGACCATTATATATGTACGCACTGCGTGACCCATGTAGTTGTCGGTTCCATTAAAAGTTATACTATCCACCTTTACATAGTCACCGCTTTGACCATAAGAATTCCATTCTGTCGTATCACTTACTTCATAGGCTAGTCTGGGCGCCATTATCGAGTCAGTAAAATAAAGTGTCTTACCAATCATGCCCATTACATCACTCTCCTTTACAGTATCCCACCACTGCGGCAGTGTAAAGCGTAAGTCCAGGCTTGGCCACAGACTGCTTCCATCGGGTGATATAGAGGCTAATATAGCGTTGGTACTATTGTCGTATGCCTTTGATACACCTTTGCTCGCAATAGTATCGGCAACTCCATCCAGGCTAAACCTGAAGTAATATGGGTAGCTCGAAATAGTTGTTGTCGTTGTTGTGCCTGATGGAGTAGGGCTGCTTTTTTTATTGCAGCTTGTGATGATGAATGCAAGCGTCAAAGCGAGCAAACATAAAGTTTTTGAGGTCATAATTTTTAGAAGGTTTTAATTGAGGCGTTTAATTTATTTTAATAAAAGTAATATCAACCAAGCTGCTTATTTATTTTTATCTACACAATATCATTAGTCTAAAGCAGGGATTTCGATATGATTTGCAATTTATAAATATGTTTAATACATTAGGTTAATAAACGGACTTGTATTATGCGTTTATGCCTAAGTTCATTTTTGATTATTCTTCAGTTTGCCACTCATGCCGCAGAATATACTCATCTGACTGTAAAAGATGGCCTGCCAAGCAACACCATATACTTCGCCATGCAGGATACTAAAGGTTTTATGTGGTTTTGCACACCTACCGGGGTTTGCAGATACGACGGAAGAAAGTTTGAAAATTTTACGATCAATGAAGGGCTGGCTGATAATGAAATTTTCCGTTGCATAGAAGACTCAAAAGGCCGTGTTTGGTTTTTAAGCTATAACGGGAAATTATCCTTTTTTCTCAATGGTGAAATGCACAATTCAGGTAATACTCCCTGGCTATCCTGCCGGAATAGAGGTGCATTTTTGCTGAACGCTTTAGAAGATAAAGAGGGTAATGTTTGGTTTACTACATCGCTCGGGGACGTTATAGAGATAGCCGGTGATCATCTTACAAAATACAATTTAGGAGCAGTCTCAAGACAATATAATAATGCCTATTTATCTTCTGTTTTATTTCAGGAAAACGATTCAATAAAAAAGTTTATTAGAAATGATTCAGATGTAGTATATACTTTCAATCTGATAAGTCACAAACTGCGCAAGCTTGGTACAGTTGATATTATCTCAGATAAAACCGCTAATCTTAAAGACTATATACCCGCAAAGGATGAAAATATATTTATAGCCGACAAAAAGATAATTTCTTACCGGCGCGCTCAGCTCAAACTATTAACGTTAAATAGGTTTAAAGCTCAATACCCGCCTACATATTTGCTGTATGATACTGCCTTTTGGTGGCTTGCAATAGGAGATGATGGAGTTTATCGTTTAGGCAGTCATTCTAAAAAACAAGATGAACTTCATCTTTTGCCACATGAAACAGTTACATGCATTGTAAAAGATCGCGAAGGGAATATGTGGTGTACTTCTTATAATAATGGCATTTTTTTATACAAAACGCAGTCTAATGTACAGTCTTATCTATTAAGCAAATCAATACTCAGCATTACGCCTGTTTTCTGCCATAAGAAACAATATATTGTAGCCGGCTGTGGCAACGGCGATGTAAAAATCATTACCCCATCTGGCACAAAGACATTAAGCTGTAATAAAAAACCGTTTGATCGTGTTTTAGGTGTTGTAAACATTGCTCCGGAAAGTATTGTTATTGAAAAGGACAATGGAATTTTTAATTATAATCCCCTTGCCGGGTCGATCTCAACACTTAGCAACAGGCCCGGTAATAAAAGTTATTTTCAAAAAGATAGCGTGCTCTGGCTATGCGGAAATGATAAAATTATGTGTTGGAAGAGGGGGAGGTTATTTTTTCAAAATAATCCCATCCCATATAGTAAGCTTACTTCTATTGCCGTTCTTTCCGATAGCGTAAAATATATAGGAACAACATATCGCTTATATAAATTAACAAGTAACCAGGTTCATGAAATACTAAGCGATAGCATATTGAAGACGGGTATTAATGATCTCAATATCGTTGACGGTAATTTATGGGTAGCCACTCATGGCAACGGAATTTTTATTCTCTGCCATGATACATTATTGCAGCATATTGATAGTAAAGATGGCCTGCTTGCCGGCAATATTTGTCAGAAAATATATGCTGATGATAGACGGATATGGGTAGCAACAAATAAAGGTATGACAGTCTTTACCAGGCATACCAGCGAGTGGCTATTCAATATCACTACGAGTAATGGTCTTTCGTCTAACGATGTGAAAAGTATTATAGTAGATAGCAACAAGCTATATATAGCCACTGCTGAAGGGATAAATATCTTAAACACGCAACACCTGCAGGATTCAACGTCACCTCCGCAGGTGTATATTACTGGTATCAGGCAAGGTGATAAGTCAATTTTAGATCCGGGTGCTCAATATAGCTATAAGTATTTTAAGGGATTTATTACAGTTTCTTTCACCGCAGTCACATTTCAGTCTCCTTTAGCTGTACAATATGAATATAAGTTTGAAGAGAATGCAGATTGGCATAAAACGCAATCAACGGATATTCCTCTTTTCGATCTGTCACCTGGCACTCATACACTGCTTTTCCGGGCCAAAAAATATAATAGTCAATGGAGTAAGCCTATAGTCTTTTCAATTTTGGTTAATCCATTATGGTATCAGCGAAAGCGT
Organism: Bacteroidota bacterium; assembly: GCA_018267795.1. Taxonomy (GTDB): domain Bacteria; phylum Bacteroidota; class Bacteroidia; order Chitinophagales; family Chitinophagaceae; genus SZAS-30. The sequence continues at coordinate 6,077 of JAFDXS010000090.1, forward strand.
TTTTTTGTTTTGATTATACTGTTAGTTGTTGGTATTATCTCCTGTGCCCTGCAGTTGCGAATCAAAAGCATCAAAAAAAACGCAAGTGAAAAGACGTCTTTGCATAAAAAAATAATAGAATTAAGAGGGAATTCCCTCGCGCATCAAATGAATCCTCATTTTATATTTAATTCGCTTAACACCATACAGCAATTCATATTGGTTAATGAATTAACTGAGGGCTTAAATTATTTAAGTGATTTTTCACTGTTAATGCGGAATATGCTGGAAAATTCTAGAAAAAACCAAATATCCCTTAAGGAAGAGCTTGTATTTCTTCATCGTTATCTGCAGTTAGAGCGAATGCGCTTTGAAAATAAATTTAATTATGAAATAAATGTAGATAAGCGGATATCCGCAGATGAGATAAAACTCCCGCCCGCACTTTTTCAGCCCTTGCTCGAAAACGCCATTAAACATGGGATGCCAGCCAATCAACAAAATGGATTTATATCATTAAAGATTGCTGTGAATAATGACTTTATTGAGGGCATTGTAGAAGACAATGGAAAAGGAATACAAGCATCTGTAAGAACGGAGTGGCAATGGAAAGCTCCCACCGCGTTAAAAGTATTAGAGGAAAGAATTTCTTTATTAAAAAACAATAATGGCAAGGGAGGGAAGATTGAGATTATAGACAAGGCATCTGAAAATTATCCCGAGACAGGAACTATTGTTAAGCTATTAATACCACTAAATAATGGAAACTAAAGTAATTATTGTCGATGACGAGAAAAGAGGTATAACTGCATTACAGAAACTGCTCGAGAAATATTGCACAAATATTTCCGTCGCAGCAACTGCAGACAATATTGACAATGCAGAAATTGCCATCCGAAAATTTCCTCCGGATCTTGTTTTTCTCGATATTGAGATGCCGGATGGCAGTGGATTTAATTTACTTGAAAGGTTTGATTCAATTGATTTTCATGTAATTTTTGTGACAGCTTTTCAGGAATATGCAATAAAGGCAATCAAATTTTCAGCCTTTGATTATTTATTGAAGCCTGTAAAAATTTCTGAGTTGCAGGAAACCGTTAGACGGGCTCAGACTAATATAAATAAGAAACAATCAAATGCACTACAGTCGGTGATCACTACGGCCAACCCTTTTAATAAGTTAATGCTCGCTACGATGGAAGGTTATTACCTGGTAAAGCCAGAAGAGGTGCTATACTGTAAAGCAGACGATAGCTATACGCACTTTTATTTGCAAAATGGAAAACACTATATAGTTTCAAAGCCATTGAAAGAATTTGAGCAGGTTTTAATTCCTTACAATTTCTTTAGGATACACAAATCCTTTCTCGTAAATATGAATCATATCGAATTGGTAAATAAATTGGATGGCGGAATAACAGTGGTAATGAATAGTAAGGATCAGCTGCCCGTTTCCTTCAGGAAAAAAGATGAGTTTATTGAAAAGCTTAGAGCTATTTAAGGTCGTTTACGTTTACCGATTGATTCTCTGCTATTACTCGTGAAATAAAGACGTTTACTAATTCTCTGAATTAGTAATTTTTCTTCAGTATAGTTTTACAGAAATCAAAAAACTGTACTATGAAAAAGTTTCTATTTGCGCTTTCTTTGTTCGCTTCGACATTATCTGTCAATGCGCAGGCACCCGGATGCGACCCATGCGGCCCATGGCCTAACCCCATACCATTTCCTTCAGTTACTTTTTTAGATTTTACTTTTACCTTACCCTACAGGCCTGGCTGTACTTACGAAGCACATGTTGCTTATGTAACACGTACTTGTATGGGTATGACTGAAGTTAAAATTTTAGGCGATCCACAATTTTATACTACGAACCCCGGTTGCGATTTACATTGTCCTGATGTGCCAAG
>JAFDXS010000091.1 GCA_018267795.1 Bacteroidota bacterium
AACGCCAGCAACAGCAGATGCAGCAGCGCTCACAGGAAATGCAAATGCAGCGTCAACAACAAATGCAACAGCAACGCCAACAACAAATGGAAAGGCCACAGCCCATGGAAAGACCACAACCTATGCAGGCACCGCATATGGAAGGCGGACCTCCTCCGGGACGTATGGAACATGGCGGAAGATAATATAGGAAGTAAAAAATGCCTCGGTAAACCGAGGCATTTTTTACTTTAAACTTGTATTACCACACTAAAGCGCTGGCACCGAGTATGGCAGCGTTGGAACCATCAAGAGCTGATTGACAGAGTTTAATTTTATTTTGATAGATTGGGAGCAGATTTGCTTCCATGTGTTTTTGCGTAGGTTCAATTATCAGATTACCGGCATTAGCCAAACCACCGAAGAAAATGATCGCTTCGGGAGATGTAATTGCTACAGCATCGGCCAGGGTTTCGCCCAATATCATGCCTGTATACTCGAATAATGCTAAGGAAAAAAGATCACCATTCTCGGCAGCAAGATGAATATCGCGTGCAGTTATTTTTCCCTGCAATGCACGGAGTGGCGTTTCATCATTAGTACCGGCCAACAGCTCCTCGGCGCTGCGAACTATGCCCGTTGCTGAGGCGTAAGTCTCCAGACAGCCAAAGCGCCCGCAGCCACATTTGCGGCCATTGCGCACCGCAGTAACATGGCCTAACTCGCCTGCAAAGCCATCGTGACCATATATTAATTGACCATTAGCCACAAAACCACTACCTAAACCGGTACCGAGGGTTACCTGTATGAAATTCTTCATGCCTTTAGCCTTGCCATATATCATTTCGCCAATGGCGGCAGCTTTAGCATCATTGGTAAGGGTAACTTTAAGATTCATGGCTTCGCTTATAAGCTTAGCAAGCGGTATTATGCCCTTCCAGGGCAAGTTAGGAGCGAAGGCTATTTCACCGGTGAAGTAATTACCATTTGGCGCCCCTACCCCTATGCCCTCAATATTTTCTATGCCTGCAGATGCTACAGCCGGCATTATACCTTCCATTAATGCTGCTATATAATCTGCAATATGCTCGTATGCGGGTGTGCTAATACCACCTTTAAATAGTATTTCACCCTCCCTGTTTACCAGGCCAAATGTTGTATTAGTGCCACCTATATCAATGCCAATCGCCAGCGATTTTGTCATGCCAAGTATATATTTGATAATAAAAGTCTTGACAAAATAATAGGATATTCCTGATTTAGGATAATATAAGTTTCAGTATATTGAGTATATGCACGGACAACAGCCAACGGAAGAGCGGATCTCGAAGAAAAAGATAATATATCCTGTAAACAGGCAGCTAAGACAATACCTGGCAGAGCACAGCCGCGAGATAGACCTGCCTGTGAAGTATGATGACTTAAGGCACTTTAATACCGCGATAGCCGTATATGATAAAAAAGGGAATGACTCGCTATGGGAGACAGCCATCTATAAAGAACGGGATGCAGAGGAAATACATGAGGGGCTAAAGCAAATATACTCTATACTGAAAACCGAAGGAGATAGCCGTGTGCATAAGCACCTGCATGTAGAGCAAGTAGACTACTGTACGTTTGGCAACTCGAATCCCTTTCGCATAAAAATTGTAAATAATTTCAATGACAACTACGACTACTTCTATATAAAGCAAGCTGATGCTTCGCGCATATACGGGCTGGAACTGGAACATATATTGTCACCGGCACGTATCAACTATTTTGTAGACAATGCTACGCTGGTAGAAGAACATATAGCCGGTGTGCCTGGGGACTTGTTCATTAAATATTACTTTGACAATCCTGAGTTTAATAAGGTGCGCATAGCAAAGGAGTTTGTAAAATTTAATGAGCGATGCTTTGTGCGGCTACTGGGAGATATGCGTTCGTATAACTATGTATTTGACATAACGCCTGACTTTGAGGAAGTGCAATTCCGCATACGCACAATAGACTTTGACCAACAAAGCTATGAAGGACGGCTGAATCTGTACCTACCACAGTTTTTCAAAGAAAATTACCCACTGGTAAAGCTAGTACAGGAAAAACTATCGCCGGAAACGGTGGAACAATACCGAAAAGAAGAACGCACGCTGATAGCAAGGCGTATAAAATCATCACGAGTACGACTGAAAGAGCTACTGGACGTGATGACCGAAGACCATATTGCCCCTGTAGAAAAAATAAAACAGCTAAAAACCGAACTGGCCAGGCACTATAGTGACGATGCATTCCTCAACTGCCATACTATGGGGCAGCTGGTGAGGCACTCACTGGAAATTCTGTAATAAAATGAAATTAGCCCGGTATGCGCGCCAGGTATTTGCTCATTTCCTTTATCTGATCTACCACCTGCTGATTAGTAGCTTTACAAGACTTTGCTTTTGCAAAATATTGCTTAGCTGCACGGAAATCGCGGCGCTGGAGGCAAATGCTTGAGAGCTGGAGATATGCAGTAGCTTCATTATCCTTATCAGGCAAGCCTATTTTAACGGCATGTTTCAGATGCTCAAACGCTTCCTTTACATTACCCTTTTTGTAAGCTATAGAGCCCAGCTGTAAGTAAGCAGTGCCCTCATACTCTTTTTCAGGCATACCTGTTTCCAGGCCTTTTTTCAGGTCAGCCTCTGCTTTGTCCAGATCATCAGTCATAGTGCTGAAATTGGCACGCAGCATATAGTATGTACTGCGTATAGGCTTATAAAGCAGGTTTGGATATTTTACTTTGCTTAGTATTTTTTGCGCTCCTTCCATGTCACCACTTTCCACATAACTCTGAATAAGCGTCATAGGGCCAAGCATAAAGTAGGCAGCTACCATTACTATTGCTATAAGGAAAGGGATCCAGGCAATCCACCAGGTAACCTTAAAACCCAGCCAGAAACCCAGCAGTAACATAACAATAGCGATAGGAATACGATAATTAACTATAAAGCGACGAAAATTCATATATCAAAATTGGGCAGCAAAGATAGTTAATAAATATGGTCATTCCGAGTAGCTAAACCTTAGGCTTAACGAGCTACCGATTGTAAACGTCTCGTTAATTAGTTCCTATCTATATGTTAAGGACTGATGGTTCTTTTGCTTTGAGACGCAGTTGCCTGATTTTTGATATCGTATAATTAAACTATTTGCTATGTCAGTATCATTTTACCAGAATTTTGGCCAGGTAGAGCTTTCTTTTGAAGCTTATGAACCTAAACAAGGGCTGACTGTTTATTATATAAAGCCTGTTGACCGATCTTTCAAAGGCTTCTTTATGGAGACTGCCGGTAATGGTAAGTGGAAAATAGTGAACAGACATGCCGTGCCCTGGGAAATAATATCACTTGAGCACTTCATGTCGCTGGCTATAGCGCAACATAGAGAAAATACGCCTCGTATGGTGAAAAACACTACGCAGCCTGTAATGCATAAGACGCGAATAGTGTACAGTATAAGCGGTAGTTAATGAAGTAGCAAATGCCAACTGGCATAAAATCCGTTTACTGAATAATGAACGCTTACGTTACTTTTGTGCTAAGCTTTCAATATGGAACATACAGATTGGTTTGAAAATTGGTTTGGTTCTCCCTATTACAAAATCCTTTATCAAAACAGGGATGTGCTTGAAGCGCAGGCATTCGTAGATAAACTTATCCATTACTTACAGCCCCTGCCGCTTAGCAGCATGCTGGATATAGCTTGTGGGGAGGGCCGCTTTGCCATACAGCTTGCAGACTATGGATATGATGTGACAGGCATAGACCTTTCTCACCAAAGCATAGAAAAAGCCAAAGCATACGAAAACGACCATCTGCAGTTTTTTCTGCATGATATGCGTTTTCCTTTTTACATCAATTACTTTGATTACGCCTTTAATTTTTTTACCAGCTTTGGATATTTTGCACATAACCGCGATCATGTAATGGCAGCTAAGGCATTTGCCAGCGCGCTAAAGAAAAATGGCATACTTGTAATAGACTATTTAAACAAAGAACAGGTACTGGCTAACATGAAGGCTGAAGATACTGTGCAGCGCGGTAGCTATACATTTCGCATTACCAAAAAGCTGGAAAGAAACCATATAATAAAGAATATAGAATTTACAGACGCTGATAACAGGAAAAGAAACTATACGGAGAGTGTCGCGGCCTTTACACTTGCAGACTTCATACAGATGTTTAAAAAAGCAGGTTTGTCCCTAATCAGTACCTTTGGAGACTATCACTTAAATAGCTATCACCCGTACGAATCGCCGCGTATGATCATGATCTTTAAAAAATAGTATGCAGCAAATTCATGATTTTCTTATTTACTGGGATTATACCATCTGGTATTACGTAAATGTATTAGGTCATAACGCATTCCTGGATGCAATTATCCCGTTTTTCAGGAATCAATGGTTTTGGGTGCCGCTATACTTATTCCTGGCTATATTTATGCCTGCCAATTATGGCCGACGTGGCTGGCTATGGTGTGGCTTTTTCCTACTCACCTTTGCTATTGGCGACCAGATAAGCGCATCAGGCATAAAACCTTATTTCCATAGACTAAGGCCATGTAATAATCCTAACCTGGCAAGCATGATACACCTGCTGGTGCCATGCGGCAGTGGTTTTAGCTTCCCATCTTCCCATGCTACCAATCATTTTGCGCTGGGCATTTTTAGCGCAGTGACCCTGCAAAAGGTAGCCAAATGGATATGGCCGGTGGCAATAATATGGGCTTTTGTTGTCTCTTATTCACAGGTATATGTAGGCGTACATTTCCCTATGGATGTTACCTGCGGCGCTTTGCTGGGTATAGTAATTGGTATCTTTACCGGCAAGGTGTACAACCGCTATTTCAATCTATCGTTAGCCAAATAGTTATCTCGCGCTATTGACAAAGCTCTCAAATTCTTCTTTAGAGCTTTTGAAAGTAAATTGTTTTTCAAGGCTTAGGTAGTTCTTTTTGTCTATTACATGATCGTATGCCCATTTGGCAAAATCAAGACGGGTGCTTTCAAAATTTACCCATGTCATTATGATACCTACCTGGTCTGTGTAGTAAGAGCGGCTCTTTAAAGATTCTTCCAATAGTTTTAGCTTATCACCATCTGTGATCTTAGCATTTACTTTCGCTTTCAGCGCATCCATATCACCTGCATTCAGGGCATTATCAGGAACAGCGCCTTTGTAGTCATTATTGCTCACAGCACTACCTGTATTGCTGTTATCGCCATATACATTATCAGCGCTGTAGTCATTACTGCGCTGTGCCGGGGCCTCCCTGAAATCATTATCTGTAAGTTCGCGCACAGATATTGTTGCATAGCCAGTCTTGGCATCTACCAGGCAATTGGTAAAAGTACCGCGTTTGGTACGTATGTTGCTTTCGTATAAAAGATCAGCATGCGCAGTGCCCCGCTTTGACACATAATAAGAATACACCTTTACGTGGTGCTTTCCCTGTGGCAAGTCACCTATTACTAATGCCGTACCATGCTTTTTGTAATACCTGCCATCAATGGCTAAAGCTAAGGGGGAATTATCACTCAGCTGTACGCGCAGTAGCGGCCTGTCACTTGGTTGTGCTACTGCAGCCCCGGTAAAAACAAACAGGCATATAAAGACTGTAAGAAGCTTTTTCATATTTATAGTAATACTTGTAGTTAGAATTAAGGTGCTAAACAAAGTTTAATGCCATATTAAATTTAAGAAATTTATGCGGGCAACAGATGGGAACATATTATGCCTGCAGAAACCGCCGCATTGAGCGACTCTGCCCCACCCCTGCGCGGTATGGTTATCTTATGCGTGGCTAATTGCATAATACTATCTGAAACCCCTTTTGATTCGTTGCCTATTACGAGTGTGGCAGCTTGCTGCCTAGGCATACTATACAGGTTGCTGCCATTTAGTGCTGCAACGAGCACCGGCACTTTACTACCTGACAGGAATTCGCTAAGGTCTGTTCTGTGGATTTGTACCCTTAAGTGCCCACCCATGGCAGCCTGAATTACTTTAGGATTATATACATCTACGCATTCGTTAGCGCAAACTATATGGTTAATGCCAAACCAGTCTGCGATACGAATGATCGTACCCATATTGCCAGGGTCTTGTATATTATCAAGCGCTATGCTCCATTCATCCACAGGCAAGGCCATTTCTTGTGTAGACATACGAACCACCAGCAGGGCCTGGTTGGGTGTTTGCAATGCAGACAACGCAGACAATTCTGATTCTTTTACTATATGTAAGGCTGCTTCAGGATGATTTGAAATAAGCGCCTGGTGTTGAACGGCCCACTCTTCAAGTGCTACAATGTGCTGTATGGCGGCGGCAGATTGCAGCCATTCTTTAGCTATTTTATCGCCCTCTGCAATAAATGCACTAAATTCCCGGCGGAATTTGTGCTGAGTTAACGAACGAATATATTTATTTTGTGCTTTAGATAACATTAAGTACAAAGCTATACAATTGTCCTAAGCAATACATGAGCAAAAGAGTAAATGATAATACGGGAAAGGCGCTTTTTGTACTGCTACTATTATCTCTCTGGGTAACTACGGGTTGCAATACCACTAAAAACTTAAAAGACGGGCAATACCTGCTACGCCAAAATTCGATTAAGCTGAAATACCAGCAAAACATTACCCGCAAAGGCGAGCTGAAAGACAACATACAAAAAGTAATAGACCAGAAACCTAACCATTATTTTTTAGGCATGTTCCCTATAAAGCTTTGGCTGTATAATATGAATCCTAAAAAATATGAAAAGGACACTATAAACTTCCAGCTAAAATCGCATACGGTAGAGCGCCCGATACTTTTTGATAGCAGCCTGATGCGCAGAAGCGCACAGAACATAAAAAGCTACCTGTATAACCAGGGATACTTTTATGCACAGGTAAAGGACACTGTAAAGTTTAAAAAGAAGAAGGCATATGTCACCTATGATATAAAGACAGGCTTTTCTTATGTTATTAACAAGGTGGACTTTAGTAGTGGTGTGGCTGATAGTGCCATAAAGCAATTCATTGACGATACAAAAGATGAGTCTTTTTTGCAGAAAGGCTCTGACTTTTCCTTTAGCCTATTTGAAAGTGAGCGAAGCCGTATTACTGCTGTGCTGCGAGATAAAGGTTATTTTAAATTTTCGCAGGAGAATATTCTTTTTGAGCTGGACACTGCTAATAAAGCATTATTGCGCGGTGCAGACAATCCGTTTGAGAGCGCGATAAACTTTATAGCGCTGCAAAAAAATGCCAAGCGGCCAACTACTGATATAAAAGTTATCATAAGCAAGGAAGATGAGCCTGATGCGTATAAACGCTATGTGATAAGCAAAGTGGAAATGTACCCAGACTATAAAAGCAGAAGTGACCTGAGGGACAGCACCATGATAAGAAAGGAATATGGCAGGATCACTTTTAAATACCATGACTATTATGTGCATGAGAAGGTGCTGCAAAAACATATATACCTGACCCCCGGCAAATACTACTCGCAAACTGACTACGATAATACAATTACGAAACTGAATGAGCTTGGCATATTCCAGTTTCTGCGCGTGTCATTCAGGGAAGACACCTCCCTGGGCAACAGATTCCTGATATGCCGTATTGAGGCTAATAAAAACCAAAAGCATACGCTTGCTACAAACTATGAGGTATCGAATGGCACTAACTACCTTTTTGGCACATCGCTGACTGAAACATTTCGTGATATAAATGTGGCAAAAGGGGCCAACCTGCTAACCATTACTGCAAATGGCGGCATAGAGTTGCCACCCGATACCGGGAATCATTATTTTAAAAACCTATTTATACAGACAAAATATTACGGGCTTAACGCAAGTTTAGACTTTCCGAAATTCATTGCCCCAATATCGGCAAGCAGTTTTTCGACTACTAACCTGCCGCATACTATC
>JAFDXS010000092.1 GCA_018267795.1 Bacteroidota bacterium
TCCGAATATATACTATAAAGCCTACTATTTTAAAAGGACGAATTCTCGTCCTTTTTTTATTGCTATGGACACAAATACAATATCACAAATTGATTTACAATAGATAATAAGTTAGTGCAATTTCTCCTACCTAAATCAACGATGCGCCATAACCGATGTTCATAACCTGTGAATTTCTGTGAATAACCTATGTAAAATACCGTCTTTACGCACAATGTCATAAACTAAATCACGCCTGGTTAATCATTAATCAGTCTACCTATACTTTGTAAAACAGCCTGTAATCGTTATCTGTAAACAACTTTGGCAAAGACTGCTCGTAACTTCCTTTATAGGGACTGCGCCTGTAATTATTCACAAAAAAATCGGCCATCGCAATGTGAATAAAAAGCATTTGGAAATTTCAAAAAAAATTAATCATTCATTTTCCAAGCTAAAAATTCAATACTTAATAAGGAAACGTAAGGCTTTGCAATTCCCACCAAATACCTGTCAATATTAGCCTGTAGAAAGCAGCTCATTGCTAGTACAATTTGCTCACAAGCGTCATTGTGTTGCCAAAACGCAACTCACACCCATAGGGTATAATTTGTTCTTAAATGCCTTTAACATACGCAGCACTTCGTCGGAAGTTTGTGTCATCAAAGCTTTGAACAACAAACAATCCCATTTTAAAACTCAATTAAAAAAAACCAAGTTTATGAAAAAAATCGCATTAACAGCAGCAATTCTTCTTGCAGCCTATGGAGCTGTAAACGCACAAACAACTGCAAATGATCAAACTCCAGGAACAACTGACAACGTGACTTTGATCGGATCATTAGGTATCACTGACATGATTGACCTGGTACCTGAATTCCAGGTTGCAGGTAACAATGCAGATACATGGGCAGAATTTGAAAATGGCTTGAACTTCATAGAAGCATGGCCTAACACACCTCCAGGTGGACCAGACATCGAATTCCGTATTTCTGCTACCCGCCACTTCCATGTGAGCGTAAAAGGCGGTACCTTCTCAAGAGTAGGTGGTGGCGACCCTGGTATAACTGCAAACAACTTTAAATGGTATGTTTACAGCTACAACACTATACCAAATGGTGCTGCTGAAAACGGCTTTGGAACAGGAACAGGCGCTGCTCTCCCTACAACTGCAATGAACTTCCTGCAGGGCGACGGTGGCTATAACAAACTGTTTATTACACGTCTTTCTTTAAACCCAGGCGCTGCTTACAACCACTTAGGCGGTGTGTACAACGGCAACATCACTGTTACCGGCACATTAGCACCATAGGCTATTGCGGCACGCAATATTCATTTTGTTAGAGAGGTAATTAAACCCTTCCCCAGTAAGGAAGGGTTTAATTTTCCAAATATCATCAAGAGGGGATAGAAGAGGATCATTTTCATAAAGCCCAAAGCAATGCGGAACACAGGAAAAACTATACTATCATATTTCGGCTCGCTAATCATTACAGGCATTCAATTATTCAGCACGCAAACCGCATATGCCCAGCATTGCAAATTTTTCGAAATATCCTACAAGGATTCTCTAATAGCAAGCAATGAAAAAAACATTCTCTTCAATAATATCAAAATAAAAAACCCCAGTCAAAAGACAATGCGACTGGGGATCACAATAAAAATTCCCAAGGGCTGGAAATTACTATCAAAGGATGAATTACTTACGGGAAAAGAAGTCATCTCCAATTTTACACCAGGAATGGTGAAAAATATTCCGCTCAATCTATTGAAGCAGCCTAAAACCGCGGCAAGCTGGGATAGTGTGCTAATAGACATTCGCGTTCTTGATGTCGTGCATAGCCACCCGTATGCGTACCATTTAAGAGCTGAAGCTGATCCAAAATTTAGTGCACAATATATAACAGAAGATATGGAACTGGCCGCAAGGCCAGAAGTTGTACCGTTAAGCTTCCGTATAAAAAACACTGGGAATATTGAAGATGTTTATACCATTCAGTGGCAAAACCAATACCTTGGGCTAAATGAAAAACAACAATTAAAATTATATCCCGGGGAAGATACTGTATATACATACTCATTAAAAATACCTCCTGCTTTATGGCAAGAATTTAGACATGAAAATATTGCCCTCTGCATAAATGGAAGCAACCACAATTCCTATACGCATGTTTACAGGCTTAGAAAGCCAAGACATATAATAAAAGAAACCAGATCAGCCTACCCTTCACTACCAATTACTATAGAAGGAGGATTAATAAATCAAAGTAACGCGCTGAACTATTATGGTGCAATAAGAGGAGATATTCACCTGGCAAACAATGACAACCTGAATTTCTATTACAAAAGCAAACAATTTGGCAATGAAGTATACGGTATTCAGCAAAACATGTACCTCATAAATTATCAACATGCTAGCTGGAAGTTTTCTGTAGGTATGATACAATCGCTGCAGCGGTTCTTTTTGAGTAATGGACGTGGTTTTAGCATTACCCATACATTAAATGACCATACCGAAATATCCATTGCTGCAATATTAAAGGATCCCAACTTTTACTATACCAGCAATAACTACACCGCGAATGCACGATATAAAATTGGCGGCTTTAATATATCACAAATCTTATCAACAAACTTCGATGATGTAAATCATCTGAACGGCTATGTGCTTTCTAATAGTGTGCAATTGGTAAATACAAAAGAAATGAACTTCTCTGTACAAGCGGGCACAGGAATACAGGAAAAAACGCATAATGTGCCGGGTGTAAACAAAATGAGCGCCGGCTTAACAGGGGGTTATAAGTTCATGTACAAATTGGGAGACTGGAACGTAAATTCGAACATAGAATATTATGACAGGAACTTTCCAGGCATAAACAATGGCATGATGATGCAAATGCACCAGATAACACGTGAATTTAAAAAGAAATTTGCGGGCATATTTTATTCATCAAGTGCACTAAATACCCGGTACTATACAGACACCTTATATAATACAGACATACTGAAATATAATACACAAAGGTATGGCCTTAATACAGGCTTTAGAGATAAAAGGAACAGCTTAATGCTGAATACAGGAGTTATGAATGAGGATGGTATAGGCAGCGAAAGCGAACTTAATAAAATGGGCTTCCTGGATATAAATTACAGCTTTCAATCAGGCAAAGCGACGAACATATTGCTCACTTCACAAAATGCTTTTAAAAACAACGTAGGTGTAGACAAAGAAAATGTTTTAATAACCAGTACCATGGCATCTATAAACATTGGATGGCCGGGAGTGATGTTTTCTTACACACGCCGGCCGATATTCAGTTATGAAAATCACGAACAGAAAATATCCAGTTATGATGAAACCATGGCTGGAGGGCCATTTATAAAATATAATTTATTTAGGGGTAAGCTAAATGGACTACTGAAATATCAATTTTCAAAGTCGGTGTATGATGAAGTAGTAAGAACTTCTATAATTGGCTCAATAAACTATACTAACGACAAAATAGGGACTTCTTTGCAGATATCAGGGAATATGCCTACTAATAAGGCAGTAACCAGCGGACAGTTACCTGTAAGCGAAGGCAAATTTCTTACTGTTTCCCTAATAAAACAATTGAACATACCCATTATAACGCACAGGTTATTTTATGACATGAAACTGATATTATTCAATGATCTAAACAATAACAATAAAAAAGATGACAATGAAGAGGCGTTAAGCGACATGCCAATAAATATAAACAATACGGAGCTATTGAAGACTAATAAACATGGAATAGCAAAGTATGAAAACATTCCAAAAGGCACCTATGCCCTGGAACTTAGCACTATACAGGATAAAGGCCTTGTACCAGCCAATGGATTAATGCAATCCGTTTATGTTGGCGATAATAAACCTATATATGTACCCTATAAAAAGGGAAGATCCCTGAAAGGGAATGTTACTGTGATAAGAGATAGCTTTAGCAGAACGGTATTTACTGCTGATGAGATTAAAATAATAGTTACTGACAGCGCTGGCAGGAACTACTCTACCGTTACAAACCAAGACGGCAACTTCACATTCAGCCTCCCTGCGGGAATATATACAGTATCTCTAAACCCAGATGCATTTGAAGGCAGCGACTTTATTCCGGTAAAAATGGCCTTCAATATAGATCTGTACAAACATGAAGAAGAGCAGGTTTCCTTTACTATAAAACAAAAAACAAGGAAAGTGCGGTTCCTTGAACAAAAGTAAACCTTTACTTCAACAAGGTTACGTTTCCTTTATATAGTTCCTGGCCCGCTTTATCCATGAAACTTACCTTTATTAAATAAATATAAACTCCTTCGGGTTGCAATACGCCGTTCAACTTGCCATCCCAGCCTCTGCCGTTCACTTGTTCTGTTTCAAATACTTTCTCTCCCCACCTGTTATATACAGCCATATAAAAAGATGAAACCCCTTTTGATAACAACTGTCTTGGAAAGAAATAGTCATTTACACCATCGCCATCAGGAGTAAAAGCATTAGGTATATTAATGTAACACTTATTATACACGGCAATGCTGTCAGTGGTACTGCAACCAAAGTCTGATGTTACTTTCAGCCAATATATTCCGGGAGTACTAACTGAGAGATCTGAAGCACTTTCACTTGTATTCCAGATATTGGTATAGTTAGATGGCTCGATTATCAGATTGTGTATAGTGATTGCAGCCTGCCCCGGGCAGATAGATGTATCGCCCCCAAGGTTCACCACAGGATATGGGTAAACATTAATAGTATCTTTAAAATTAGCTTCCGGACAATGTAGATATCTGGCCGTTACTGCAATTATTTTTCTGCCTACACTGTCATAGGTGTGCATCGGTTGCCATGAAGATATTGATGTATTAACATCTCCAAAATCCCATAGCAAGTTTACGGCACCTGATCGGTAAGAAGGATAAAATATAACAGGCGAGCCCAAGCATACATTTACAGCAGATGGCTTAAAAGATACAAATGGAATAGAGTCTATTGTCACATGAGCGGAAATGGTATCATTACATGGATATGCTATTAGCCTTACAGTATATGAACCAGGTATATTATATACATGCAATGGGCTAAATTGCGTAGAAGTATCACCATCACCAAACTGCCAAAGGAAACTTGTATAGCTACCGGTAGATGTATTCCTGAATTGAACAGTATCATTAACGCAAGTAGCAGTATCTGCTGTAAAGGAGATGTTTGCTGAAGGAATATTAAATGAAATAAAAGTATCACATACCCCAAAAGTTGTTCTTAAATCAAGCCGGTAATTACCAACAGCATTGAATAAAGTATCGCCTTTAGCCCTCCTTGTAGTGGTTTTCATGACCGTACCAGCGGCATTGTACCAGGTGTAAGTATATGTAGTAGTGTCTCCTGTTGGTGGATAGCTCCATATCATACCATTGTTGCCGCCTTTACACCCATTAAAAGAGCCTATAATGGGTGTGCGACCTGAAAAACTTACTGAAAAGGTATCAAAATGGTGCACACAGGGTGGAGTGACATAAGCAACCCAATGTATGCCTGAGTTGTAAATAGTACGTTTGTTATCTACACTTCCATCATCCCACAAGTAATTTGAGCCATTTGTATCTACCTGCAGCAGGATACTATCCTTAAAACAAAGTTGCAAAGTTTGTTTATACCGCAGGGTATCTTTCCTAAATACTATTATATCATTAGGCAGACCACAGGCCGGGAAAGTACCGGCATCAGAAGCCGGAACAGTGCGCAGAGAAACTACCCAGGGCACAAAGTCACATGCCACACCTGCCAGATTAGGCTTGTTAATTACATCAATATCCAGATAATCCGGGTCGCCTAAATATATCTTACCGTCCGGGCCTATTTTCATATCCGTAAACCATGGTGGTTTGGTATTATCTGAATCAAGAGTGCATATTTTCACTTTAGATGCGGCTATCGTTGCCGGAACACCGGAACTCATGTCAAATTGGTAAATAGAAGTTGTTTTGTTTAAAAAACCGGCATATGAGTTGACATACAATTTAGAATTGTCAGGAGAAAAAACAGCACCGTAATAATCATCATTATCTAATTTAAAACAATTTGATATTACACCTGTGTGTGCATTAAAATCAAACAGCTCCACATTTTCGTCCCAGCGATCGCACATCACCAATTTCTTACCATTAGGTGAGAATTTAATAACACCATCAAAATACCAATGATGGTATGCACTACTAAGGGCGGTTTTTGACAAGACGGGGTTTAGATTAAGCCCGGCGCCTGTTATTTCGTAAGATTTGAAGATAGAAGTATCTGCCCTATGCACTACCAACCATATATTGCAATCTGCACCTAATACAGGGGTCATCTTATCGGTAAGGGCTGAATCTATCAATATACCTTTACGCCCGGGCACCACATCTCCCAGCCCTCCATTCAGATTCATATCTATCACACTGTAATAAAGATTAGTATTAGGCAAAATTGCAGGCACCGTGCCAAGGCCCATGCTAAACAAATAGTATTTACCTGGACTGTCGGGGAACGGTACTATTACCGCTGGTTGGGCTTGAGAAAGGTATATTGGCATAAGGTTGTCGCCGTTCGGCATTAATGCACCATTACGATCCTGCACCACCCAGCCATTAGAATAAAAAAGCAATCTTCCAAAGGCATCACATACGGATGCGCAACCTGTGGAACTAAGGGATTTCGAAGGAATAGACACAGGACTGCCACTATTGAAGTCGAGGCCTACTTTATAGCCAAATACCCATACATTTTGTTCCTTTTGAGCAAATGCATTTACCCAGAAAAAAAGCAAGATTATGATTAACGCTCTTCTCATACCATAACATATAAGGTTCATAAAACATTATTAAAGAGCAAAGAGCCAATCATATGAAATTGGCTCCCTGTGCTTATTTAATGATAGGGCTTACCGCGCTACGCTGAAACGCCCTTGTAGTAGATGGATATTTGATTTGTCGATATAAACAATGTTATATAAGCCATTAGCAAGCCCTGAAACATTTATTGTTTGCTGTGCAGCATTAAGATGCTTAGTTATTACAACTTTACCGAGCACATCTGTAATCTTAATTACTCCACTTACATTCTGCTGCCCGTCAATCTTAACTATAATATTATCACTGGCAGGGTTAGGATAGCATGATAGTGAACCAGTGCCTTTATTTACAGTGTTGACAGCAGATAATCTCGAAACAAAAAAAGTGTCTGTGTGCATTTGACAATAATTACCGTATCGTACATAATAAGTACCGGTATCTTTTACAGTAATAGAAGTATCAGTACTGGCATTATTCCACTTATAGCTAAAATAGCCTGATGGTACGCTAAGCATTACACTGTCTGTAAGTGTTATAGTGGTATGTGTATGGAATGTATCCTGCAATGGTTTTACGTAAGGCAGCCCCAGGCCATAAGAAGCCCCTGTAGATGACTGAAATCCCAATGCATTTTTATGCAGATCACAACTTGCGCCTGCATTATTAGGCTGTGCGATGTAGAAAATAGAATCAGCTCCTGCACCACCTATAGGGTTTATGAACTCACCGTTACCACCTATGCCATATATCTTACCATCAGGGCCCAGTCTTAGTACTGTAGCAAAAGATGGCATTGTGCTCAATGTATCAATAAGCGTCCTTGAACTGATAATAGATGCAGTAGAACTGCCGCTAAGATCGTATTGGACCAGTATATTGGGCTGATCGCCATTGGTATAGGAAGATATATAAAGTTTTGAATTGTCAGGAGAGAAGCTAATACCAGCATCACTAACACCTGTATCCAGCAATACGGCGTTAGAAACCTTTCCGGTGGCAGGTGAAAAATCGTACAATTCAGAGCCCAGTCCGGATGGCAAGCC
>JAFDXS010000093.1 GCA_018267795.1 Bacteroidota bacterium
AACTGTTTTTCCTGAGATATCAATCATGCGGATGGTAACCGAATTTTGATTGGCAGCGGAAAGATATATAGTGCCTGTGGCAGGATTGGGTGCTATGCTGAAGCTGAGCTCAGCGACAGATGTATTAATAACATTAGTAGCTACCTTATTGCTAAGCCTGGCAAGGTATGGAGTATAATTATACGCGCCGGATGTGGGAAGCGAAATGCTGCCGAAGCCAAGTGAAGTACTGTCTGTGCCGTAGCCAGCTACATAGAGCGAATTGTTGAAAGACGCAATATGAGCGGTTGTTGCATAATCGGCGTTAATGACTGCAGCCCACTGAGCAATACCTGTGGCAGAGAAATTTAAAATTGCAGGTTGATCAGAAACGGTGTTGGTTGTAATACTATTGCCCCAGTCTATAAAGTGCCTTACGCAGGCAAATACACTGAGCGAGTTATCGGCACATGCTGCTGCATGATAAGGATATTCCAGGTAAGCATCGCCTGTAAGCGTATCTTTCAGCTGGCGCAGCCACTGTACATTGCCGTTGCTATCGAGCTTAGAAACTAAAAAGTCATATACCCAGGCTGGATGATGTACGGCGAAACCGCCAAGACTCATAGTGTCATGCACGGTGCCGCTGTAGTAAATAATATTGTTGGTAGCCAGGGTAAGCTTGCGCGGTGCGCAGGTAACATCTGACATAAAATGCGACCATGCATATTGGCCATTGGCCTTGTACTTAACCATGAATGCAGGGTATGAGGAAGGTCCTGTTATTTTATGGCCATTAAAATCTATCTCGGTAAAAGCGCAGGAGCCTGCGAGGTAAACATTGCCATTATTATCTACCTGTATAGAGGAAGTATAGCTTTGTCCGCCTTGTGTCCAGAGGGTGGTACGGGCACCGGTACTAAGATCGAGCTTGCAAATAAAAGTAGCTATACCACCGGAATCAACAGGAACGTATAGTGCATTGTTTGCTATGGTAAAGGTAGCGGCAGAGTTTATATAGTCGGCACCAATAGGCTGCAGCCATGCAAAATCGAGCGTACCTGCATTGAGCCTTACTACGAAATAATCAGGCGCTGTGCCGGATAATGCATTGCGGGTGAAAATATGACCTCCCGCAAATTGCATAGTATCGAAATAGCGGCCCAGTAAATACCAGTTGCCATTAGCATCGGTTTGCGCATCTATAAAATACAATTTGCCATACGCCATAGTGCCATGCAATTGCTTAGCAGCCGTGTCATATTCCATTACCTGGTAGTTGGCCATAACATCTGAGCCATAGAGGAAAGTCTTGCCAACAGGATAGCCCCACAAAATGGTTTTTGCGCCTGCTGCGGTAATATCGTGCAAAGCTCCTGGATTGATACTATGCGCTGCAGCGGTATCAGTCAGCGCCCAGTTCCATGCGACACTTGCCTGTGCAAATGCGTGTATATTAAACAAGCAGAGAATAGAAATGTAAATAAGCTTTTTCATAAAAATAGTTGTACTTCAAGATGCAAAGACACTAAACGACAAACAAATGGTTTGCAACAATGCGCGAAACGTAAAATGAGGTGGATAAAGGGCCGGAAATAGTGACTGAAACAAGAAGGGATTTTAAGGAAACAAGCATAGTGATATATACCGATATCTATAGTGCATTAGCAAACATTTATATTTGGCGTTGTAGTATTTCATAACTTTGAGGTATGAGTGCAGAAAAGAAATTGCGCGAGCTGTTGGCCCAGCGCATACTGATAATAGATGGTGCTATGGGTACCATGATACAACGCCACAAGCCTACAGAAGAAGTGTATCGTGGTGAGCGTTTCAAAAACTGGCATAGCGATGTAAAAGGTAATAATGACTTGCTGTGCCTTACTGCGCCTGAAATAATAAAATCTATACACAGAGAATACCTGGAGGCAGGTGCAGATATAGTAGAGACGAATACCTTTAGCAGCACTGCCATAGCACAGGCCGACTATGATATGCAGGCACTGGCCTATGAGCTGAATGTAGCGGCTGCACGCATAGCAAAAGAAGCAGTGACAGAATACTGTGCTGCACATAATATACCTGCCAATACAAAATTTGTAGCCGGTGCCATAGGGCCTATGAATAAAACATTGTCGCTATCGCCGGACGTGAATAACCCTGGTTATCGCGCAGTGACATTTGATGAGGTGGCTGATGCCTACTACGAGCAGGTGAAAGGGCTGGTAGATGGCGGGGTGGATATACTGCTGGTAGAAACCATATTTGATACGCTGAACGCGAAAGCGGCTATTTATGCCATAAATAAATACTTCCGCGATACGAAGCAGGAACAACTGCCGGTGATGATAAGCGGTACTATTACCGATGCATCAGGCCGTACGCTGAGCGGGCAAACGCTGGAGGCTTTCTACATATCTGTAATGCATGCCGACCCGATAAGCATAGGGCTGAATTGTGCGCTGGGTGCCCGCGAAATGCGTCCGCATGTAGAAGAGTTATCGCGCATTGCCAGCTGCTATGTAAGTGCCTACCCTAATGCAGGCCTGCCAAATGCCATGGGTGAGTATGACGAAAGCCCTGAGCATACAGCGGCTATTATTTCAGAGTTTGCGAAGGAAGGCTGGGTGAACCTGGTAGGCGGCTGCTGCGGCACCACACCAGACCATATACACGCCATAGCTAACGCGATGAAGCAATACAAACCAAGACAACTGCCTGTGCTGGAAGAAGCATAATACAGGCTAGACAAATAACTGAAAAGGTGTAAAGTTTTTTGCTTTACACCTTTTGTTTTTACCGGGATAAATAAATTATTCATTAAACCAGGTGAGCCTGTCGTCCTTGAAACGAAGCCACTGGTATTGGCTATAGGCCCATACCTCTATCATGGCATCGCCCAGTTGGTACCTTGTTACTGTCTTGGGATTAGGCGCTCCCCAGGCATCTGAGCACATGGCTTTGGTCATGCCATTTACTACTTCTTTTCTTATTATGTAGCGGGCAGTATCCTTGCCATATTTAGTAGTTATGGCCTTCACATAGTCGGGCTGCATTTTTGGTATGCGTGTTTCCCTGCTCTTGCGTACGCTAGTGAGTGAATCGAGGCGCTTTTTTGCATGTTTGCTGTATATCGCAAATTCTTCTTCTGTCCAGAAGGCGGAGAGTGGTAATGGCTTGGCTATATCAGGTTTTACATCGGGCTCTACTGCAAGTGTTTTGCCATCGGCTGAGCTGAACAAAAGCCCTATTTCGGGGAATAGTAATTGCGGTTCATTTACCAGCGTTAGCCCCGAGCATATAAATTCTTTGCCCGGCTCCGTTTCTGCTGTTGATCTGTCAAGAGGGTTGTTATAATAAGGGGGTACCCAGCTATCAGCCTTCAGATAAAACTTTTTATTAGGGTAATGCACCTGCAGGTACTCTATATAGCTTTTAAAACAAATAGAATAGCTGCCCAGTGTTTTGGCATCTACCGTCCAGTGCAGTACTTCATTATTATCGTCTGTAAGTGTGAACTTGAAAAAGCAGTTGAGGCCACGGCTGAAAATGCTATCCTTGCAATCTATAATTGTGAACAGTTTATTTTCCAGCGCGCTGTAAGGTGTGAAGATGAGCAGGTTTCGTGTATTGCTGATGGCTAGTATGGGCCTGTACACATTGGTAGCCATACCTTTGTCCATAGTATATGGTATTACCCTGCCTGTATTATAGTCAAAGATATTCCAGCCGGGTTCTCTCATTTTAGAAATGTAGCCTGCAGGTATCAAGGGGTCTATGAGTGTTTTCTTTTCGGCAATGAGCCCCTGGTAGATAGTGTCTTTTTCTATCTCAGTGCCATTAAACATCTGGTTGCGCTTAAAGAAATAGATCTGCTGGCCTATAAGGGATTTAGGATTTACAGTGCAGGGTAGATTACTTATATCGTAAGAGGTGTCGTAGTTTATTTGGCCTTTGGTACTTTGGGCAAAGGATGTGGCATGGCAGCTAACAAAGAGAAATAACAAAGAAATGAGGCGGTACTTCATGGGCAAATAAATAATTGTAAAGGAAGACAGATATTTTCAGCTGTATGTTGGGCCGAATACAACTACATTTTACACAAAGTTTCTTAAAATTATTATAAACACTTCATCATGCACTCCCACAAGGCAGCAGCAGTCTTGTCCCAGCTGAATTTTTTTACCTGTTCGGCAGCGGCGCTTATGAGTTTACTGCGCAGGGCTTCGTCTTTGTAAATAAGTTCCATTTTGGCCGCTATATCATCCACATCATTGGGGTCAACCAATAGTGCCGCATCACCGGCCACTTCGGGCATAGATGAGGTATTGCTGACAATGGCTGGTACATTGCTCTGCAGTGCCTCCAGTATAGGAATGCCAAAACCTTCGAAGAGGGATGCATATACCAGTGTGTAGGCAGCGCCTATTACCTTGCTCAGCTCATCTACATTCATGTAGCCTACCCATTTCACATCATTCTTGAAGAGCATTTCATCTTTCATCTCCTCCACCTCGTCATACTTCCAGGCGAAGCGGCCTACTATCACCAGCTTCATGTTGCTGCGCTGGCGCTTCTTGAATGCTACAAATGCCTTGAGCAGGTTCACAATATTTTTGCGCGGGTGCAAGGCGCCAGCAAAGACAAAATATTCGCAGCCATCGGCGTATTGTTTCTTTACTGCTTCACGCTCGTCCCAGTTTAGCGGCCGGTATTCATCATGCGCGCCGTTATATACCACATCTATATGATTGGGATCGATCTTATAGTGCTCGGCAATATCGTTTTTGGAGAAAGTAGATACGGTAGCTATGCGCTTAGCCTTTTTGGCAAACAATGGCGAATAGTGACGCCAGTAAAAAAGATGACTAAGCGTGAAATGTTTGGGGTAATGCTCGAAAGCAAGATCATGTATCACCAGGCAGGTGGGAACCTTAGTGCTAAGTGACAAATAGCCGTCCTGCGACAAAAAGAGATCCACTTTATATTTTCTTAGCAGAAAAGGAATGCTCCACTCGAACCAGACATAAAATAACAAAGGATGCCTGGCCTGCGGGTGAACGACCACCGGCTTTACATTGGGGGCAAAAACAAAAGAAGGATCGTATGGCCTGTCGAAGAAGAAAATGAATTCATGTTCCGGGTGATTTCTCACTATTCGTTCCAGCGTTTGGTAGGTAAACCAACCTATGCCTTCCAGCTTTCCTTTTATTAATAATCGAGTATTTACCGCAATTCGCATACCTATGCCAACAAAAATATAATTTTACCGTTTATACGCCGGCCCAAATTAAGCAGTAATGCGTCGATTTTTCGTAAAAAACTTATTTTTTATCCTGATGGTGAACATATTGGTAAAGCCAATATGGGTGTTTTTTATAGATAGAACGGTGCAAAACAGGGTGGGCCATGCCTCATACGGCAGTTACCAGGCGCTTTTTAATCTGGGTTTAATCTTCCAGACTATTTTCGATTTTGGGCTGACGAATTACAATAGCAGGCAAATAGCCCAGAACCCGGATAAGCTAAGAAAACAGTTCTCTGAAATAATATCGGCCAGGCTAATGCTGATGCTGCTGTCTGCAATGCTGCTGATAGTGACGGCCTGGTGCATGGGCTTCAGAAGCGGAGAGTTGCTACTACTGATAGGTATATCAATATCGCAATCCTTTACCATACTGCTGCAGCTGATACGCAGCAATGTAGCCGCCCTGCAGCGCTTTAAGCTGGACGGTATTCTGTCTGTTACCGATCGCAGCCTTATGATATTGATCTGTGGCTTCCTGCTGCTATATCCTGCTACAGCGCATGCTTTTAAAATAGAGTGGTTTGTAATAGCACAGGTATGCGCCTACTTTATAGCCTGTATCATAGCTTTTGCGGTGCTGCGGCGCATACATACCATAGATCTGCATTTTTCTTTTCACCCGCGTGTACTTTGGGGCATAGTGCAGGAAAGCTTTCCCTATGCACTGCTGGGATCGCTGATGGTAATATATATACGGGCAGATGTCTTTATGGTGGAGCAGCTAAGCGGTAAGGAACAGGCAGGCATCTACGTATCTGCCTACAGGCTGCTGGAGGTGTCTAACAATATGACGGGCCTTATGTTTGCCACTATGCTGCTGCCCTTTTTCGGGCGCATGCTGGCGCAGCGCGAAAATGTGCAGCCAATAGTGCGGCTGGCGGTAAACATGTTATTACCGGCTTCCTTCACGGTGGCGGTAGCTTCTATATTCTTTGGCAATGCTATAATGCACCTGCTGTACACGGCAGCTACCAATAATGATAAGTATGTATTTGGCTGGCTTATGGCATCCTTTCCCGGTTGGTGCATGATATATGTGTACTCTACCCTGCTCACTGCCAATGGTAACCTGCGCCTGCTGAACAAAATAGCTTTTGCAGCCGTGGTGCTAAACCTCTCGCTTAACTTTTACCTTATCCCCCATTACTTTGCTACAGGTGCAGCTATTACGGCCTTTGTTACGGAAACGGGCCTGGCTGTGGCCTTCATAGTAGCCTGCGCCGAAATGTTTGGACTACCTAAAGATATACGTTGGATGCTATCGCATGCGGGCTTCCTGTTGTTTACCATACTACTGGCTTATGGTATTACCTCACTGCATTTTCAGTGGCTGCTGCAGCTTTCTTTGTTTGGGGTGATATGCGTGGTGCTGATGTTTGCCTTCAGGTTTGTATCAGTAGCAAACATTAAGCAATTGCTTAACAGGCAAAAAGCCTAATCTTCCCTGCCGGATGACTGCGGTAATTCTTTTGATTCTCTTTTTATAATAAACACGGCATTGCTATAAGGCTCTATACCCTTACCTACCTGCAGTGCATATACCTTGGTAAACTCTGCACCAAAGTAAAGAATGAGCGAGGAGTAATATACCCACGACAGGATAACAATAATAGATGTGGCTGCGCCAAAAGTATTGCCCAGGCTGGAAGTACCCAGGTAGTAACCAATGAGGAACTTGCCTATAAGAAACAGCACACCTGTGAAGCTGGCCCCTGTAAGGGCATCGCGCCAATATATCTTGGCATCAGGTAGCACCTTGTAGATAACGGCAAACAGGAAGGTAATAATGGTAAACAACAAGCCCAGGTTGATAACCTGGAAAAGGATAATATTGAGACTGCCGAAGAAATGCTGCAAGCGATCTGTGAGCAAATCGAGCAGTGTATTGATAAATAGCGAAACCATAAGCAGGAAGCCCATGCCTATGATAAGGGAGAAAGATAGCAGGCGATTGATAATAAACTTCAGCCAGCCCTTTTTAGGCTTTGCGCGTATAGACCATATATAGTTGATAGAACTTTGTATCTCCGTAAATACACCTGTAGCGCCAAAAACCAATACCACAGCACCTATAATGCCAAAGAGTTTTGTATTGCTTTGCTTGCGAATATTGTCGAGGATGCCAAATATCTGGTCGGTGCCCTGGCGGCCTATAAGTGTTTGAAGCTGTATCTGGAACTGGCCTGCGAGATCTTCTTTTTTAAAGAAGATGCCTATAAGCGTGAGTATAACGAGCAACAAGGGACCAATGGAAAATATAGTATAATAAGCTAGCGATGCGCTGAGCTTGGTAGCATTGTCATCAGAGAATTCCATACCCGCATATTTAAGCAACTTAAAGTAGGTCTTGATCCTTGCTGCCATTAGTCTTTTGTTTTAGTAAAACTAACAAATGAAATTATACAAAATGACTTGTAAAGTATTGAGATATATAAAAAATAAAAACCGCGGCTATTAAAGCCGCGGTTCCTGCAATATTGTAATGTCCGGTATCAATGTATAATGTTTAGCTGCTGGGTAAATTGCCCTGCGCTGCTATTTACTTTTATAAAATAATTGC
>JAFDXS010000094.1 GCA_018267795.1 Bacteroidota bacterium
TAGGGGCGGTAGCGCAGGCCTGGAGTGTGGCTGAGCTGTTGCGCACAAAAAACATTATAGCTGAATATAAAAATCGCGTACCGGTACACATCGAAGAAAATAACAGGATATGAGAGTCTTAATGTTCGGGTGGGAGTTCCCTCCACATATATCCGGGGGGCTGGGCACTGCCTGTTATGGCCTTACCAGGGGATTACTGCAAAATATGGTAGACCTGATATTTGTCGTTCCCAAAGCTTTTGGCGATGAAGATACCAGCCGTTTTAAGCTTATAAGCGCAGCCAATACTATCGTTAAAAATGAATCAACATACACTGATATACTCAGCGAGCAATTTGTTTCCTATGGCATCAACTCATTAGTTGTTCCATATCATACAGCAGACGAATTTCAACGATACACTGAAGAGTACCAAAGTAGCTCCACCACCAGGGAAGATGTTTTTGCCCCGGCGAAGTATAGCTTTACCGGTCAGTACGGTCGCAATCTTATGAGCGAAGTATGGGACTATGCAAAAGTAGCAGCTGAAATAGCCATCAATAATCAATTCGATATCATCCACACCCACGATTGGTTAGCATTTCCTGCCGGTATTATTGCCAAAGCTCTGACTGGCAAACCCCTTATTGCGCACATTCACGCCACAGAATACGATCGTTCAGGTGAAAATATAAACGAGGAGGTCTTTGAAATCGAAAAGATGGGCCTTGACGCAGCAGACAAAATAATAGCAGTAAGTGAATACACCAAGGCGATCCTGGTGAACAAATACAAGGTGCCCTGGGATAAAGTGGTAGTAATATACAATGCCATAGAAGAGCTACCCGAAATAATAGAACGCAAGCCACCCGAAAAAGTAATGAAAGAAAAGATCATTACTTACTTGGGTCGTGTCACTTATCAGAAAGGCCCCGAATATTTCGTTGAGGCGGCAAGTAAAATACTAAGTCACAATGATAATTACAGGTTTGTAATGGCAGGTAGCGGAGACATGCTCAATAGAATGATAAAAAAGGTAGCTGAGCTACGCATATCATCTCATTTTCATTTCACAGGTTTCCTAAAGGGAAGCGACGTAAATAAAATGCTGTCAATGTCTGACGTTTATGTCATGCCTTCCGTATCAGAGCCCTTTGGTATATCGCCACTGGAGGCCCTTCGGGCAGATGTCCCCGTGGTCATATCAAAACAGTCTGGTGTAAGAGAAGTGCTGGGCAATACCATAGCCCTCGATTTTTGGGATACTGATGCTATGGCCAATGCTATACATGCCCTGGCTCAATATAAAGGTCTCTCAAAAATGTTCTTGCGAAATGGAAAGATCCAATTGAAAAAACTGAAATGGGAAAACCAGGCACAAAAGGTAAAGGATTTATACGAATCACTAGTCTGATTATTCTTCGAACTTACTGTTTTACATAAAAGAAAAAACCGCCTTTGAAGCGGTTTTTGTAAAAATAGCAATAGAGCATTGTCTTTTACGTTGTGATTAATAGATCGTCTTCTATTTCTGTTACGCCTGGCGATGACCATGCGGCGCGTTCTATTTCACTCCTTTCAGCCCATGATCTTGCTTTGCCCTTTATTATTACTTTGTTACCCACAGTTCTTATGTCTATGTTGTTTGCTTCAATATCGGCACTGCGTTGTAGTGCCCGTCTTATATTCTTTTCTATCACCGATACATCAGCTTTTGGCGCAAGCATTACCAGGTTACTTATCCCCTTTACGCCGGTTATATCGCGCACGGCATTGGCCGCTGCATCTTTTTGATATTGCCAGTCTGCTTCGCCCTCTAGTATTAGCCAGCCGTTTTCTACTTTTATTTTTATTCTGTCATTTGGTACATTGCTATTCCATTTCAGCGCATCCAGTGCTGCTTCTGCTATCTCAGTGTCATTTCGTTCATCATCCAAGCCCAGTCGCACTTCTATGTCTTCGGCTATTGCACTCACGCCCTTCACTCGTTTAGCAGCACTTTCCGCAGCTATCTTTTTCGAGTAGCTGTTCACATACCCGCTCAGGGTTACAATGCCTTTTTTTACTGATACACCAATTTCAGAAGCATTAAGTATAGGATCCCATTTAAGTTCATCCATTACATCTTGTTGCAATTGTTGATCGTTTTTCATATTTCAATGTATTTAAGATTTGAGATAATCGTAAATGTAGATCACCACAAACCTTTTTGCCATGACTAAGATCAATATGCTCTATGATTATGAGATAAAAGCCTCCTGATATTATGCAAGGCCATAAGTAATATCAGTCATTTACCTGGGTAGGCATTTAGCTGCTAATGTCTTTAAAGTGAATATGCAATTGGTGCAGGCATTTATAAAAGTCTGTTTCTGCCTTTACTTTTCGGTAGTCATATATAAGCACATCTAGCCCCGTCCATATCGTAAACCAGCTAGCCGGCTCCAGGATAACCTTTAATAAAGAATTGAGGTAGGTAGCTTTATATACAATAAAGGCGTCAGCAGCCATTAGCAGCATGCCCGATATTAGCAGCTTCAAGCCCTGCAGCCAGGTACGTTTCCTTTTTTCATTAGATATCTGCAGCCTGTCCCGCAATTGTTCTTTTATGCTGGAGAGTATTGCCTTTTCTATCTCTGCATTTCGCAGTTGTGCAGGTAGCAGCAGTAGCAGCCGGTCCGGGTTATCCGCTCTGTATTTCAATGACATTCTAAGCTCGTCAATAAAGTCTTCTGAGATCCTCCGTTTCAAATAATGCCTTGAATCAAAGTCTGAATATATGTCGTCATACGAGTCAAGCCACAAACTTAGTTCCGCCATATAAAATCAATTAATAATACCGTACCAGTACTATATGCAGGTATTCCTTCAGCAGTCCCTCATCTACAAATCGCACTTCGCCCCCTGCCTGTATCACCTGTTCTATTATGTCGTCCACCGCATCTTTCATGTTCAGTATTGAGGTCCCTGCGCTATCATGTTTTTGTATGTATTTTTCGTCTCCTGTATAGTCGGCAGGGTACATGTAGTTCTTTTCCACTATCAGCAGGCTGCAGTTTTTTTCTTTAGCAGCAGTCCATATAGCTTTCACGCCAGCCTCTAGCTTTTTATTTTTTATAGCCTGGTCTATTTCCTCGAGCATTTGTTGGTTTTTTTCAGTTTTCCAGGCTTTTATATAGGGGTCTAATAAATGTTGTATTTCCGTAGCGCTTGCTTCTTCATAGTTGCCATGTATCATAGCGGCTATGCTATTGGTATTGGCTGTTATACTTGCAAAATGCCCAAGCATCCTTTCCGCACCCAGCACAAAAACGGGAAGGTTATTAGTACGTAGTATTCCCGAAAGGGCGTTGTCAATATGCTTCAAATATTTGTTTTGCAATATCTCCTTATCCTTCGACTGGTCTGTAAAGTTAGCCACCTGTTCGGGCAGGTCCCGGTCATAGGCTGCTATGTTTTCAGGTATTTCCAGTTTTAGTTTAGCAGTATTGCCATTGTCCAGTATATACGCTTCTGTATGCTTGCCTGTTATTAGTAGAACAATAAATTTTATTGCTTCCTGTTTTGCATATATCAGGTCGCGTATCTCGAAGCTTTGGTCTATAATTATTTTATCTTCTATAGGTATAGGCAGGTAAAATATTTTTGCAAGCATGGGAGATACATATATGGCTATACTTTTAAAGCCCTTGTTATAATCTATTGTGTCTATTGTACCATCCAGCTTTTCCATTATACTCGCGCATTCCTCGGCAGGGTACTGCTCCTGTAGTTGTCTTTTTACATTGTCTGCTGTTATTTTCAGCTTATGCCGCATTTCTTTTTCCATTGCTATCTCTGCTGTTGCAGATAGTATTATTGATATTGAGGGCCTGTATTTTACAGCGTCTATTATCTCAAGTTCTTCCGGTGTGAAATTCATGACATTACTATTTAGTTATGAATAATATTTTTAAAGAGAAAGATTTTTTTGTTGAATAAACAAATCATGCATTGCCATTAAAGCCCAGATCATAAATTGTTTCACGTAATAAAAACCGAGGAAGGCTGCAAGAATTGTTAGCAGCCATTCTGCTGCTAAGCAAATTTTTTGTTGTGTAGCAGTGTTCACAGTTTATAATTTTATTCAAATGAACGGATTATTAATCGCCATTCTTCTGAATTAAATCATATCTGTCGCTGATTTACATCATCTATATAGCTGAGATGTTATAGTTTCTCCGGGCTACATTTTCTATGTTGCTCTCTTTAGGTATTGTTATTGAGAATGTTGTACCCTTATCGCTGCTCTCAAAGCTTATTTCGCCATTTAGCAGTTCCACATAGCGTTGCACTATGTTTAGGCCCAATCCGGTACCTTTTATGCTGCCCACATTAGAGGCCCGGTAGTATTTTTTAAATAGTTGTTCCTGCTCTTCTTTTGGTATGCCAATGCCTTTATCTGCCACCGACAAGTATATGTGGTTTTCATGTACTTCTGCTTTCAGGGTTACTTCCTGGTCAGAGTATTTTATCGCATTGCTTAGCAGGTTATTAAGAATATTGTGCAGTATTTTTTTATCAGATTGCACTAGCGATTCTCCTCTCAGTATACAGATTATTTCTTGCCCGGCCTTTAGCATTCCTTCCAGTTCTTCTTTTATTTCGTATATAAACTGATGCAGGTTAAATATGGAATAATCCACTTTTACTAGCCCTTGCTCCAGTTTTTCTACCGAAAGGAAATCACCTAGTATATCGGTCAGGTGTTTCACCGATCCCTTTATACGGTCCAGGTGCTTCTGTATGTTTTCTGGTTGATTTAAAGTCAAATAGGTAGAAATCAGACCCGTAGAAGATAGTATGGTGCTTAGAGGTGTCCGAAACTCATGCGATGCTATTGATACAAAATGCGATTTCGTCATGTTCAGTTCCCGTTCTCTTTCCAGCGCCTCATTTAGCTCTTTGGTGCGTTCCTTTATCTTATTGTCAAGGTCCTGGTACACGTTTACTTTCTCATCTATATCTGCACAAGATCCTATAAAGCCAAGAAAGGCATTATCAGGAGTATACAGTGGCTTCCCCACGGCAGATACCCATCTGTAGCCGCCGCCATGGTATTGCAGGCGAAATTCTGCTTTGAAATTTCTGCGTTGTTCAAAGGCTTCATTATAGAGTTTCAGCATTCGTTTCTGGTCCTCCGGATGGATGCGTTCAAGCCATCCCATTCCGGATTCCGGATCTATGGTTCTGCCTGTAAACTCCAGCCATGTATTGTTTAGATAGCTGGTGCGCTTATTGGCATCCGTACTCCATATCATCACCGGCGCATTGTTAGATGCGTTGCGAAACCAGTTTTCACTTTCTTCTATTATTTTATGGGCTTTTATATTTTCTGTTATATCTTTTATCGATCCTATGTATCCTTTAGGGATGCCCTTCACATTTATAGGTATCGCTTGTACGTGTATTTGTATTCTTGTATCATTTGTACTGTTGTGTACATCGCATATGTCGTTTATCGTATCCTGCTGTATCAGTAGTTTTTCTACGTCTTCCTGCTTCTTTTTGTCCTGTGAGAAAAGAATTTGAGTTAGCGTGTTGCTCAAAATTTCTGCAGATGATAAGCCGGTAAGTTCCTGTAGCTTTTCATTCACGTATTGAAATTTGCCTTTATGGTCCAGGTAAAACAGGCCGTTGGAATTGACTTCTGTATATAGCTTGAAGTGCTCAGATATTTCTTCAAATTCCGATATCGCCCTTTTTTCCTTTGTAATATCGGTAGCAAATATCGAAATGCCTTTTTGCAGGGGGAAGGCCCTCACTCTTAGCCATCTGTTATCGTACCAGTGCATCTCAAATGACACAGGTACTTTTTGCTCCATTACAGTTTGGTATTTCAGGGCCACTGCTGTATTCTTCATCTCAGGGAACACTTCCCACAGTGTTTTCCCTATTGCTTCTTCCCTTGTTTTGTTAAAGAATGGCAGCGCATTATTATTTATATAAAGGTACCGCCAGGCATCATCAAGTACTACCGCCGCATCTTCAATGCTTTGGAAGATATCTTCTGGTTTCAGGTAGTCACTCAAATTCATAAAATCACATCATTTTTTTAAAATGACTAACACATAATGCCTTCTTTTGTATAAAGATATGCATTTTAAAATATTAGTTGTTCAATCTATTCGAGTTTTATTTATACAAACATTAAACACTACCTTAATAGATATTCCAGCCGGTCTTTATCTATTATAGTAATCAATCCGTTATGCATTTCTATTAGCTTTTCCTGCTTAAACTCGGTAAGGGTCCTTATCAGCGACTCTGTGGCTGTACCGGCAATGCTGGCCAGCTCCGTACGGCCCAGATTTATAGTGAATTTCTCATCCTTTTTCTTGTGGTATTTCTTTTCAAGACTTAGCAATGCTTCTGCTACTTTTTTTCTCAGCGTGTTATAGGCCAGTCCCAGTACCTGCTCTTCCTTTTCCATAAGGTTTTTTGCAAGCAGGTTCATTATTCTTTTCATTACTTCTGCATTGTCGCTTAGTACTTGTTCAAATTTTTTTCTGGGTACCATTGCCAGTTCACAGTCTTCTATTACTTCTGCTGTTTCTGTTTGATAACTGTTTTCCAGTATCGCGGCATAGCTTAAGAAATCACCCTCACCCAGCAGGCTTATCACAAGGTCTTTGCCATCTTCATGCCTTTTGAAAGTTTTTATTTTCCCCGATTTTATATAGTACAGAAAGCGTGGTGTGCTTTTCTCTTTATATATTATGTGTTTCTTTTTATACTCTATGGTTTCACTGCTTTTTATCAGCTCCAGCAGGGGGTCCTTACCATCATTTGTTTTGTGCTTATCATTTATTTTCTCGGCTGCCACCTCGCTATGCTCATTATCTTCTTCTATTGACCTGTCCTGCCTGTTTTTTTTTAGGTTAGCATCTACCGCATTCAGCAGGTCACTGCCTTCAAATGGTTTAATGATATAGTCATCAGCGCCCAGTTTTATTGCCTGCCTGAAGTCAGCACTTTCGCTCTTAGATGTCAGGAAGATAAATGGTATATGTCTTATAGATGGGTGCTTGCGCAATATATGCAGTACACCAAAGCCATCTATGCCGGGCATAGTCACATCGCTTATTATCAGGTCAGGATGTTCCTTTTGGGCTATTGCTATGCCGTCAGTGCCGTTTGTGGCAATCATAATGTTGTGCTCTGCTAGTGTAAGGATTTCTGCCACGTTCAGGCGGATATCCTCATCATCCTCTATCAGAAGAATGTTAGCCATAGAAGTTATTTACGGTGAAAAAATGTGTGTGGTTATTATCTATATTTCAAATGCACTACTTCATAACCAGGAGCATAAAATTATTTTTCCATATAATTTTTTATTGTGACAAATGTCATTTAGAAAACTGAAAGAAGTCATCATTGCCGGGTTAACTGCATATTATTTCTAATCGACCGAATGATTGTCCAGTAGCTACTGATTAAGTTCATCCTGTGCGTTGATATTCGTCACTGCTATTAGCATTTCCTGCGCATACTTTTGTTTTTAGTAATTAATAATTGAACAGAAACATTAGTTCATTAACATATCCGCAAGTAAGGCACACATCCCATCAAATTCCCGAGCTGTATGTAAGTATAGTACACCCGGCCCTCATTTAGCCACAGGCTGCTTCGCTATAGAGGCAGCCATTTTTTTGTAAAATGTTTTGCTGATAAAGTTCAACAATGAAAGTGATGATTGTCATTAACATTACTCTTGCCAGCTAATAGCTTTGCAGGTATTGTTGTACTTAATCATACAATTTATGAATGGCAAATCGAAAATTCTTACCGGCGCTATAGGAGGCACTATATTAGGATTGATAGT
>JAFDXS010000095.1 GCA_018267795.1 Bacteroidota bacterium
GTAACAACCGGTAATGCCTATCATAGCTGCATTATCCGTGCAGTACTCAAATTTTGGTATATATACCTGCCAGCCATTCTTTTCTCCTGCTTCTATGAGGGCTTGCCTCAGTCCGCTGTTGGCAGATACACCACCTGCTATACCTATATGTCTTATGTTTAGTTCAGCGGCTGCTTTCTGTAGTTTATTCATCAGCATCCTGATAATAGTGTGCTGTACAGAAGCGCATATATCATTGATATTTTTTTCCGCAAAATCAGGATCTGTTTTACGCTCGTTTTGCAGAAAGTACAGCACCGCAGTTTTTATACCGCTAAAGCTGAAATCATAACCTTTCATATCGGTTACCGGGAAGCTAAAGCGCTTTGCATCACCGAGCTTTGCATTTTTATCTACCATTGGTCCGCCGGGGTAAGGCAGTCCCAGCATTTTTGCCACTTTGTCAAATGCTTCACCCGCTGCATCATCAACTGTTTCTCCCAGCACTTCCATATCCAGGTAACTACGGCATAACACTACCTGCGTATGTCCGCCAGATACGGTAAGGCATAGAAAAGGAAATTCTGGTTTGGGCTCTTCTATAAAATGCGCCAGCACATGTGCCTGCATATGGTGCACTGCTATCAGCGGCACATTCAGTGCCTGCGCATAGGCCTTGGCAAAGCTTGCACCAACCAGCAACGAGCCTATAAGGCCGGGGGCCTGTGTAAATGCTACGGCCTGTATATCCTGCTTATCAATTCCTGCCTGCTTCAGCGCTACATCTACTACAGGTACTATATTCTGCATATGTGCTCGTGAAGCCAGCTCTGGTACTACCCCACCATATAGCTCATGTACCTTTTGGGTAGCTATCAGGTTACTGAGCACTACGCCATTGCGTACTATTGCCGCGCTGGTTTCATCGCATGACGACTCAATGGCTAATATATTTACATTCTGCGCATTCATTGTGATTGCAAAAATCCGATTTCATAGCCCAAAAATCAAAAATGATTTATTTCATTAAATTTCTTTCACATAACTATGATTGCAGTTATTCATTTTTACTTTTGTAGCGTTCAATCTCTCGTATGAAAATATCTTCATTGCTTTTAGGCATCTGCGCTTTGTCGTTTTCTTACACTTTACAAAGCTGTAATAGTAACAGCGGTAATGCCGGCAATGGACCAGTGGAGTTAAAACTCAATTTCAAACCAGGGGCAAAATACAAGTATGTAAAGGAGAGTAAAGAGTCTATAGAACCGCAAATAAAAGGAGCTTCTATTGCTATCACCCAAAATATGACCACTGAGGCCATATACCAGGTAACGCCAAGTGGTAAAGACAAAAACATTGTATTCTCTTACGAGCGTATAGCATTGAAATCAGGGAACAGTATGATGTCGGTAGAGTTCGATTCAAAGGATACTGCGAAACAATCTCAAAAAATGTTTCAAAGCATTACTGATGTACTGCACAAACCATACAATGCCACAATCACTGCAGATGGTAATATTGTCAGCATAAAAAAGCCTACCAGTTTAGATACATCTAATGCTACAGCCAGTGAATTAAACCAATTTAGCGATACAGCATTGCATAACATGCTGCAACAATTATTCAATGTTTACCCGGGCAAATCTGTAAAAGTTGGCGATACCTGGACCACTAAGGGTGAAAGTGCTATAAGCTTCCTGAATGCCTCTGCTGATAATACCTTTAAGTTAGTTTCTATAAGTAATGGGATAGCGCATATCGAGGTCAATTCTAATCTTATAAGCTCACCCGAGGATAACCCTGAAATAAAGGGGCTGAACATGCGCGGCACACAAACTGGCATGCTGGATATGGAGATAAATACAGGCCTTATAGTGGATTATAAACTGAGCCGCCACATGGATGGGACCATGGATATGATGGGCATATCTGCACCCACTACAATCACATCTGATGTGCATATATATGGCAGGGAGCAATAAGGCAGGTATATAAACTAAAAAGCCCCCGCAAACCTCTGTCCGACAGTGTCTTGGGGAATCTTTTCGTGTAGGCTAACCTACACTTATAGTATATCAATTACTATGCCAGCTCAGTATTATCTGACACCTCATCTGCTGATAAAGGTTTGTTAATATCCGGCGTTCCTTCTTCTTCCCTGTTATCGTTCCATTCTATTATGAAGTTGTTCCTTCCGGTCCCTATCAGTATACTTAGATACTTCTGTTGTATCAGTTCCAGCATACCCAGGAAGTTGAATATAGCATGTATCCTGTTTTCACATTGCATAAAGATGGCTTCAAACGCCACGCGCCTTTCTTTTTGCACATAGTCCAGCAGGTAAGCTCGTTGCCCTTCCATAGTATAGTTATACTTTACTACTACGTGCTGCGGCTTAGTTATGCGATACTTGAATTTATTCATCACGCGCTCATAGGCCTGCATCAGCTTATACATCGTCACCGTCTGTATTTCTGTGCCTTCAGAGTATTCTTCGCCCAGTATTTCCAGCTCTTTACGTATGTTCCCTCTCTTTTGCTGCAGCAACCTTTCAGCTTCCATCATCACCATTTCTTCAGAGGCTTCTTTAAAGCGTTTGTATTCCAGTATCTTATCCACCAGTTCTTGCCTAGGATCCACTTCATTGCCCTGGGCATCCACTTCCCTGCGCGGCAATAGCATTTTGGCCTTAATACGCATCAGGGTAGAGATGAATAATATAAACTCACTCGCCAACTCTATATTCAGCGACTCCAGTGTATGTATATAGTCAAGGAATTCTTTGGTAATGGTATGTATCGGTATGTTGTATATATCCAGCTCATCCCTTTCTATAAAGAACAGGAGCAGGTCGAAAGGACCTTCAAACTGAGGTAATTTTATCTGGTACGATGATGACATTCTGTTTGTAAAATAATAATAAAATACCTGCTAATGCAGGTATTTCAAAGGTAAGTTTTTCATTTAACAGTTAAGGGCTTTGGCATAGCTAAAATTTATATTCAAGCCCCAGGGTAAATACCTGTTTTATCTGTAGCCAGCCAAAGTTTTGTCCCGGTTCGGTCTTTTTTACTGTATTACCGCTTTGGTCCACGTATGTAGAAGAATATGGTATATCATTATCATAAATGAATGTCGCTGCTACCGTAAAGCTTAGATATTTAGATACACGATATGAATATATATTGTCCCATAGCACATCTATATTACCGGGATTATCATGTTTCACTACGTTGCCCAGGCTATCTTTTTTATCTTTTGCCAAATAGTTGGAATACAGGTCAAGCCTTGTTCTGAAAGACATATTTTTGTTGATACTTATGCCGTACCTGCCAGAAAAGTATGCCCCCACTTCCATACGCGTAGTTTTGCCATAGTCTATACCAAATGCCCCTTCAGGCTTTTGCGAAGTATAATACTTATCCGCAACGGTAAGGCGTGCAGCAACTGGGGATAAAAACAAGCTTACATCTGTACCTTTTCTATACTCCATACCCGCTGCCAACGTAAAATATCCCGGCGACATGAATTTGGAAGTAGGTAAATGCTGCCAGTTAGGTACTGTATAATCATAAGCTCGTGTAAACTGCGATTTGAAATTGAACAGACCTGTAAAGTAAAAATCAGTATGGTCATTTTTTAACCCATATTTAGACGTAAAGTCTATACGATCATCTGTTTTATGTGGAATAAATGCAGTTGAATATGCATAGTTCAGGCCATAAGCAAGGTCCAGGTTATTAGTCCAGATATTGTTATGGTTCATGTATATCAGCGAGCCGCTAAACAGGCCGTTAAAAGTAAGAGAGGCTACTTCACCCCCGGCAGCCCAGTTGTGCAGGAAACCTTCATTTGCGCCAAAGTTTAATATGCCTGAGTATAGCCAGGCCACCGTATCCTTATTTTGCGTTTCCAGCGTTTTCTTTACATCATCTACCTTATTTATCTGCGCCATGACATTTATTGAAAGCAATAATGCCGCTGCTATTATATAAATGCTCTTTTTCATAAGCTCTGTTTTTTCAGTTGTTGTGTGAGTGTTGTGTGATGGGTAACTTTATCTTGGTTTATATTTAGATTCCTGCAAAAATCTTAAAGGGTCTGTATTTTGGTTTAGCAACATAGGCAAGGTCGTTTGCGGATGCTCTTTCATATAAGCCTCCACCATCTGCAATCCCAGCCAGGAGCCTACATTACCCGGACTTTGCGGAGGCATACCTGTAGAGCTTGGCCCGTCCATCACATAGCGCAGTACACGTTCAAATTCCTTTTCATGAAACAAATTCGCTCTTACAAAAAAGTTATACACTTCTGCCTCATTGCTCTTGCACCACTCCAGTTGTTTTTCTGTGTAGCCAAGTCGTGTAGTATCGGCGGCATATGGCACTACCTTCTTTAGGAAGTATTGCTCTTTGCCTTTTTGTATCATCATATCCAGCAGTGTCCTGTCTTCTTTTACGAAAGGATGCATGTTTTCATATATCACCGTAAAAGCAGCTACAGGTATGTATGCCGGACGCAGGTGGGTATATGTATAATCAGGTAAACCAACAGATTTATAAAATGGATAGCTATCCCCCAAAAACATATCGAGACCAATACCCAGTGTAGTATCACCAAATGTAAAAGCCCCCCAGTTATTCAGCCACGATATCATGTATATCACCTGTGGCACACGATAATTAGGGAAATAGTATTTCATGTATTGAAAGCCTTTGGTTAGCTCCTCATCAGTCTGTTTAGTATCCGGAAAATGCTTGTTCACACTATCCAGCAGCCCCTTATAATCTTTGTAAGTAAGGAAGGTTTTCAGGCCATGCTGTATGCCATTGCTGCTATCCACGTAATTACCTTTTATCTCAAAGCCCATCAATGTATCCAGGAAGAAGTTTAGAAAATCAGGATATTTCTGGTTCAGTTTCTGCAAGCCTGCTGCGAGTGCATTAGTATCAAGCGCAGCCAGGTCTCTGTCCAGGCGTTTTGTTTGCAGATTTACTTTTATGTCCGATACGTCGGGTTGCTTTTCTCCGCTACCGCAGGCAGTAAATGTGAGCATACATATAACAGCAGCATAGCAGATATACCTAAACCGGGTAAAAGACATGGACTTCAACATTATGTTTCTCTTTATTTTGTTGGCAAAAATAGGATGCAGATGCCATCAAATACGTAACATTGCAAATAGATTTTTGATTTAAAGCTATCTTATATGAAAAAAATATTTCTTCCGGTACTATTTGCAGCGCTTACAGCAACAAGTGTATCGGCCCAGAAATACGAATA
This sequence comes from Bacteroidota bacterium, assembly GCA_018267795.1. GTDB lineage: Bacteria > Bacteroidota > Bacteroidia > Chitinophagales > Chitinophagaceae > SZAS-30. Next base: position 5,263 of record JAFDXS010000095.1, read on the forward strand.
TGTAGATGTACCCAACACACCTGAAGCGGCTGCGCACAATAAAGGCAGCCTTGACTTAAACCATGTGCGCTTCGGTGCTTATTTCGCCCCTACCATTACCTGGATGCACCCTACAGCCTCTACCAGTGACGATGGCCGTTATCACGTCACCAGCAAAGGGAGCAAAGTCGGTTATTGCTGGGGCCTTGTTGCCGAGTACTATTTCGCACCCAATTATGGCATATCTACAGGCTTTAATATAGACCAGGAAGGTGGTAAAATTGTTACCGGCTATACTGCCGCTGTTGATCCCAGCCGGCCAAACACCGTACTCAACACCAGTTTTGATTACAGGCTACAATTCCTAGAAATCCCATTTGCACTAAAACTCCGTTCTGATGAATTAGGTAAAAACGGCATCAGGGTATTTGGTCAAATAGGGCTTACAGCTGCTATAAATATCAGTAAAAAGGCAAGCTATAGTGTAGATTATACCGACCAGACGGGCAATGAAAGAAATGTCTCTGCCGACAACCAGATACTTAAAGGTGCGCTATCAGTGCCGCCTATCTTGCTACAACTGAATGTAGGTGCGGGTATCGAGTATCCCATTACTGAGAAAATGTATTTCTATACCGGCTTGTTTTTCAACAATGGCTTCCTGCCGGATGCCACCAATCCTGAAAATTATACGCTTGGCTATAAAGGCAGTTTCACAGATGCGAACACCCGTTTAAACAATTTTGCGCTTCGTGTAGGATTATTCTTTTAATTTACAGCATCATTTAACCAAAACTATGGCCCATGCAATAACTTTGCATGGGCTTAATTTTTATATCCATTACCTCTTTCGACATGAAGATTGTTCTTGCACAGCAAAACTACCATATAGGCAATTTTGAATCTAACACAGCTAAAATCATCTCTGCTATCCGCACAGCTAAAGAAGAAGGGGCAGACCTCATCGTTTTCTCTGAATTAGCTGTTTGCGGTTACCCGCCACGCGATTTTCTCGAGTTCAATGATTTTGTGGAGCGCGGACTTCAATGTATTAAAGAGATTTGTGCAGAAGCAGATACTATTGGCGTTTTAGTAGGGGCTCCTTCCATTAATCCTAAGGTAGAGGGTAAAGACCTTTTTAACAGTGCCTATCTATTATACGAAAAAGAGATAAAGGGCGTAGTACATAAAACACTTTTACCCAACTACGACATATTTGATGAATATCGCTATTTCGAGCCGGCGTATGAGTGGAACATCCTTCACTTTAAAGGCAAGAAGCTGGCGGTAACCATTTGTGAAGATATCTGGAACCTGGGTGATAATCCTTTATATCGCGTATGCCCTATGGATGCGCTCATACAGCAGTCGCCGGATATTATGATAAACCTTAGCGCCTCGCCGTTCGATTATGTGCATGCAGCAGGACGTAAAAGCATTGTAAAGCAGAACGTAGCAAAGTACAAGCTACCTATGATCTATTGCAATACCATAGGCTCACAAACCGAAATAGTGTTTGATGGCGGCTCGCTTGTAATGAATGCACAACAGGATATTATCACAGAGCTGCCATATTTCAAGGAAGCTATGCAGATGGTTACTTTTAAAGATGACGGCACTTTTGAGGAGCCTGTTACCTTAACTGCCGATAAGGTGCCTTTGGTACAATTACTTCCGCAGCAATTTGAAGCCAATCATGGTATAGATCAGATACACCAGGCTATTATCCTTAGTATCCGCGACTATTTTGGCAAGATGGGCTTTAAAAAAGCTATTGTGGCTTCATCAGGCGGCATTGATAGCGCAGTGGTGCTAGCATTGGCCTGTGAGGCACTCGGAGCTGAAAATGTACGCGGCTTGTTGTTGCCTTCTCAATTCTCTACAGGACATTCGGTAAGTGATGCTGAGCAACTATCTAAAAACCTGGATAGCGCTTACAATATAGTACCCATAAAAGACATTTTCGAGAGTTTTAGCCATAGCCTGCAGCCGGTATTCAACGATCTGCCATTTAATGTGGCAGAAGAGAACCTGCAATCGCGCATACGTGGTGCCTTAGTTATGGCCCTGGCGAATAAATTCAACCTAATCCTGCTCAATACGTCCAACAAAAGCGAGCTTGCTACCGGCTACGGCACGCTGTACGGTGATATGGCAGGTGGGCTGGGCGTATTAGGCGATTTATACAAAGGGCAGGTATATGCACTTGCACGATATATAAACAGGAATGGCGGGATCATCCCGACTAACATAATAGATAAAGCCCCCAGTGCTGAGCTTCGCCCAGGGCAGAAAGATAGTGATAGCCTGCCTGAGTACGATGTACTTGATCCTATTCTTTTCCAGTACATAGAGCGCCGCAAGGGCCCAAAAGAAATTATTGCTATGGGCTATGATGAAAAGCTGGTAACAAGAATATTAAAGCTTGTGAATACCAATGAGTATAAGCGCAACCAATTCTGCCCTATTATCCGTGTTTCTCCAAAGGCATTTGGTATTGGGCGCAGGGTGCCTATTGTGGGCAAGTATCTGAGTTAGTCGTAGCTACAAGTTGAGTAGATGTTTCTGAGGGATATTATGTAGGATGTGACATTTCC
>JAFDXS010000096.1 GCA_018267795.1 Bacteroidota bacterium
ATATCTTCAGCAGACTTAAGGTTGAAAGCGCAATTTTTCAAAGAGAGCTTATTCAGTTTCACCTGCCATTTGTCGGGGTTAAATGCCGTGGTATCTATTACCTCCGGCACAGTAGCATGGTGTTTGGCTGGCCTGCCTCCCTTATAGTCGTATAGCGATATCGCTACAGCCACCGCCTCAATATTATTTACATCTATTGTTTTTTTCTTAAAGTCAATGCCCTTTGCATCCAGCTGAAAACTTCCCACGTCATAATTCATATCATCGCCCACCCAGGCATCATTCATATGAAAGCGTACGTTTTGAAGATCTATTTTCTTCAGGTCTATCTCTATGGTCTTTGATTTCTTTGTAGTATCCTTCTTAGTACTAAAAGCATCAGCCAGGAACTGATAGTTCCATACTCCTGATGTACTAGTGCGGTATAGATGCACATAAGCATCATGCAGCCCTATATAGTGCAGCACAGGTGTTGCATTCCGTAAAAAGAACCAGTCAGTTACACGCACTTGCACTTCCCCGGCATATAGTATAGTGTCTTTACTTTGGTCTGCTACATATACCCCCTGCAGCAATACATGATTGGCAAAATCAAATCGCACATGCTGTATGCTCACCGTGGTCTTCAACCGCTGCGATAACATATCGGTTGCCTTACGTACAAGAAAGTTCTGAACCGGGGTAAGATTTATCAATACTACCAGTAAAACCAGCAAGCCGGCAATGCTAAGGGCCACATAGCGCAGTATTTTTAAGAAACGTTTCAGATATAGGCCGCTGTTTACTACAAAAATAACTTTCTCCGCTTATATCGCCTCGAAGAGTTTGTTAAACATTTTTTTTGAATATAAATTGATTTATAGCGATTAATGATATGCTATTTTAAATTTTTATGTAAAATCACTTGTTTTATCTTTATGCACATACATCTTATTAGTACTTCATAAGATACTTCTAAAAATTATAGAAAATGAACAAATGGATAGCAGGTAGTTTCTTTTCGCTCATTAGTGTTGTTGCTACTGCCCAAAAGCCAATGAATATAGGAATTATGTATCCGCATGCTAAAATGACGGACCAGCAGGACGATTATTTCGGGACCACCGTCAGCGATCCGTACCGCTGGCTGGAAAATGATACTTCAATCCCTACAAGAATGTGGGTAAAGGAAGAAAATATTCTCACACAGCGGTATTTTGCTCAGATCCCTTTCCGCGATTCAATAAAACAGCGTCTCACCGAGCTTTGGAATTACGAAAAATACACAGCTCCTTTCAAAGAAGGAGATTATACCTACTATTCTAAAAATGACGGCCTTCAAAATCAATATGTAGTTTACAGGCAAAAGGGAAATGAGCAACCCGAAGTATTCTTAGATCCTAATACATTTTCAGCTGATGGCACCAGCTCTTTAGGTGGCCTGGATTTTACAAAAGATGGCTCTTTAGCCGCCTACCAGGTTTCTGAAGGGGGCTCTGACTGGCGTAAAGTGTACGTCATGGATGCACAGACCAAACAGAAAACCGCCGATTTCCTGCAGGATGTAAAATTCAGCAGTATTGCCTGGTACAAAAACGAAGGCTTTTACTACAGCAGCTACGATAAGCCAGTTGAAGGTTCCGCACTATCCGGCAAAACACAGTATCATAAATTGTATTATCATAAATTAGGCACACCCCAGGCCAGTGATAAGTTGGTTTTTGGTGGCGAAGCTACTCCTCGCCGCTACATAGGGGCTGATGTAACGGAAGATCAGCGTTATCTCATTATCTCAGCCGCTAATGCCACGTACGGCAACGAACTGTATATACAAGACCTCTCGCAGCCTGCTGGACCTATTGTGCCCATTATCACAGGGTTTAATAACGAGCAGCAGCTTGTTTATGAGGAGAACGGCAAACTATATCTGGCTACCAATCTCAATGCACCCAATCGCAGGCTCATCGTAACGGATGCTACCAATCCTAAGCCCGAAAACTGGAGGGATTTAATTCCTGAGGCTGCATTCCCGCTCACAGTTACTTCCTGCGGCGGTAAGTTCTTTGCGCAATATCTAAAAGATGCTGTTTCGAAGGTATCGGTATATAACCTTGATGGCAAAAAAGAAGGTGATATAGAATTGCCCGGCCTTGGTACTGCCGGAGGTTTTAGTGGCAAGCGCGAAGAAAAAGAGGCATACTATACGTTCACCTCATACATGTATCCGCCTACGATTTTCAGGTACGATATAGGCTCGGCCAAATCATCTGTTTATAAAAAGCCCACAGTAAAGTTCGACCCCAATATGTATGAAAGCAAGCAGGTATTCTATTTATCTGCTGATAGCACTAAAGTGCCAATGATTATCACCTACAAGAAGGGTCTTAAGCTCAATAATCAGGCTCCTGCTATGTTATATGCTTATGGTGGCTTTAATGTCAGTATCACGCCATCTTTTAGCATCAGCAATTTAGTGTTTATGGAGAATGGGGGCGTATACGCGGTGCCCAACATACGTGGTGGCGGTGAGTATGGCGATAAATGGCATAATGCAGGTACCAAAATGCAAAAGCAAAATGTTTTCAATGACTTCTATGCTGCAGCAGGTTACTTACTTACCAATGGCTATGCCTCGCCAGAGCGTCTTGCCGCATCAGGTGCTTCTAATGGTGGCTTGCTTATAGGTGCGGCCATCACACAGCAGCCCGGCTTGTTCAGGGTATGTTTCCCTACGGTCGGCGTTTTAGATATGCTGCGTTACAACAAATTTACAGCTGGTGCAGGTTGGTCTTACGATTATGGCACGGCTGAGGATAGCAAAGAGATGTTTGAATATCTCTACGCTTATTCGCCCGTTCACAATGTGAGACATAACATCTGTTATCCTGCCACACTCATCACCACCGGCGATCATGATGACAGGGTAGTACCTGCACATTCTTTCAAGTTTGCAGCCGCATTGCAGGCAGCACAAATGCCGCACTGCGGCAAGCCAATACTTATTAATATTGAAACAAGGGCGGGACATGGTGCCGGCAAACCTACCGATATGGTTATACAGGAGCAAGCCGATAAATGGGCCTTTATGCTCTATAACATGGATCTCCCATACAATCCCAAAGCTGTAACAGCAGCCCCGCAAAAAACAACACCTGTAGGCAAGCCGGCAACGCCAAAGAAAAAGCCGGCAACACCGGTTAAAAAAGTAATACCGGCAAATAAAAAGACATCCAAATAAAAAAAACGGGGAGCAATATTGCTCCCCGTTTTTACTTATTCTTTTTGCCAAATAGCCGCTTGAAAAATCCTTCTTTCTTCCCCTTCTTTTTTGCCATCTCTTCTATTTGTTTATTTTTTACCACTGTTTTTTCCAGCCCCTGAAATATGTTTTTCCATATCAGGCTGAAAAATGATTTCTGCGGGTCTCGTTTCAGGTAGGTACTTACACTGCGCACGCTGTCACCCTTCATCGGGTTATCAGAATAGATCACAATATTATTTGCAAGGAATGATATCAGCGGCTTATCATTCAGCTTTCGTTTTTCGCCGGAGCTATCTACTTTTTGCAGTATTATCTTCAGGTCATTATATAGTATCGTAAAGTTGCCGCTACCTTCATATTGGTTGCCTTCTACATGCATATCCATTTTGCTTACATGAAATGAGCTTATTTCGGCCAGCGCCAACGCCTTGGTGGTATTGGTTATTTGTTCCGCATCCAGGTTTTTCAATGTCCCATCCATCGTAAAGTGCCCGTTAGTATCTGGTAGCAATAGTTTAAATGTCGCTGTTATATCGCTTTTCCCATACAGTTTGCCATGTAGTGCTATAGTGCATATTTTATTTCTCGCTACCAGGCTGTCTATATTGGTCACATTATGCACCATACCATTTACAGCCTCAAATTTTACATCGCCTTCCCTGTGCGTGCGGTCGTTTACTTCTTCATAGGCTACTTTGCCGTTATTTATTTTTATGCATTGTATATCTGTTTTCAGTTTTAGTTTATGCAGCAGTTGGTGCGGGTATTTACCCAGTTTGCTTTCCTTATTGGGTGGTAGCAGGCGGCTTAGATATACATTTATGTTAGGGTCCTTCAGCAGCACGCTATCGGCCATGAGTTGATTGTTATTTATCATCTTTTTCCAGTTCATGTTCACAAAGGCTACTGAAGGGAAATGCAAATGATAAATTTCTTTCTGGTGCCCTATTGCTTTATAAAATGCTTCCTTTGTTACCGCTGGGCCTATTCTCAGGTCATTTAGCACCAGGCTATTCTTATCTGTTTCAAAGTCTATTTTCGATGTGCTAATGTTATATAGCAGCCCTTCTTTTTTATAGACAAAACTGTCAAGCTCTACGTGCCCTTTTTTCGCAAATAGAAATCTGCTTGTATCATTTTTTTGTCCTGCTTTCAGCAGCCAGTCATTCAGTGTTATGTTACAGCGCTGCATATCAAACGAAAAGCTGTCATTATCCTTTGTCCTGCTCTTGAACTTAATGTCAGACTGCACTAATCTTATTTCATCTACAGAGAATTGTTTTATTACCCCAGCCTTTTTCTTTCGTTGTTTCAGTGAATCTGCTACTTTTTTTTGTGCCGAATCCAGCAATACAGGTATTTGTGTTATCACACCTTCAGCATTCCACAGCACCACCTGTCCGCAGCCTACTTCATTATTGGCTATTATATTGGCCCATTTTATACCGTTAATTTCTACTTTGGGTATCTCAAGCTCCAGCGTAGTAATGCTTGTTTTTTTGCCTGATTCTTTTAGCTCGTTTACACGCACTGTATCCGGCCATAGGCGTATTCCGCTTATTGTCACCCTACGGGTTATAATATTTATACTTATATCTTTTAGCGATACATGATACACATCGTCAGTCGCATTTGCTACCCAATTCGGCAAATTATCTTTTATCAGGGCCTTATAGTGGTTGGCTACCCATGCAGCCCATGCGGTTACGCCACCTATCAGAAGTATGGTAATTATTAAGGCAATCTTTAAAGTTTTATGTGATTTGTTGTTTGGCACAAAAATTACCGTGTAAAATCATGCCAATTAATGTTTTTTTGTATTATGTATTGTGCTTCAGAGGGCTATAATGCTTTCAGCCTATCAATTTCTAATCTTATCTTGCACTGATTTTTAAAATTTATTGTTACTATGTATCGTACACATACTTGTGGCGAATTAAGAATGCAGCATACGGGTGAGACTGTTACGCTTGCCGGCTGGGTACAGACCCTGAGAAAGTTTGGTAGTATAACGTTTATAGATTTGCGAGACCGTTATGGTATCACGCAATTGTTATTTAATGAATCTCTGAATAGCAAGCTTGATGAAACGCCTATTGGCAGGGAGTATGTAATACAAGTGAAGGGTAAGGTGCTGGAAAGAAGTAATAAAAATCCTAAGCTGCCTACCGGTGATATAGAAATAGAAGTAACAGAGTTCGCTATCATGAATATTGCGGTTACACCGCCGTTTACAATAGAGGAAGATACCGATGGGGGAGAAGACCTGCGTATGAAATACAGGTACCTCGATCTCCGTCGCCCTGTATTGCGTCGCAATTTAGAGCTTCGCTATAAGGTTAACCGCTCTGTGCGCAATTACCTCGATGGTCAGGGTTTTTGGGATATAGAAACACCATACCTTATAAAATCCACTCCTGAAGGTGCTCGCGATTTCGTAGTGCCTTCCCGCATGAATGGTGGCCAGTTTTATGCATTGCCGCAAAGCCCGCAAACCTTTAAGCAATTACTAATGGTTAGTGGCTACGACCGTTATTACCAGATAGTAAAATGCTTCAGGGATGAGGATCTTCGCGCCGACCGTCAGCCTGAGTTTACACAGATCGACTGTGAAATGAGTTTCGTAGAGCAGGAAGATATTTTACAGACTTTTGAGGGTTTGTTCAAGCATGTATTCAATGATGTAAAAGGCGTAAAAATAGAAGAGGCTTTCCCGCGCATCACCTGGGATGATGCCATGTGGAATTATGGTAATGATAAACCGGATATTCGTTTTGAAATGAAAATCCATAATGCCAAGGCAAAACATACTGTATATAATACTGCTTTGGATGGTGTGGAGTTTAAAGTCTTTAACGAGGCAGAAACTATTCTTGCTATAGCAGTGCCTAATGCAAGCGAATATACCCGCAAGCAGTTGGACGAACTTACTGAGTGGATAAAGCGCCCGCAAATAGGTATGACGGGTCTTGTATATATTAAATGCAATACTGACGGTAGCTACAAAAGCAGCGTAGATAAATTTTTTACTGAAGAGAAATTGAAAGAGTTTGCCGCGCATTGCAATGCTGCAACTGGTGATTTGATACTGATACTGGCAGGCGCTGAAACCCGCACGCGCAAGGCAATGAGTGAGCTGCGTCTTGAAATGGGTCAGCGTCTTGGCCTCCGCAATCCGGATGTATATAAGCCTCTATGGGTTATTGATTTTCCTTTATTCGAATACGATGAAGAGTCAAACACCTGGGCAGCACGCCACCATCCGTTTACATCACCTAAGCCGGAGCAGATTGAGCTCATGGCAATGCCGGAAAGGTTCGGTGAAATAAAGGCAAATGCTTATGACATAGTGCTCAATGGTACTGAGATAGGCGGTGGCTCTATTCGTATTTTCCAGCGAGATCTGCAGGAGAAAATGTTTGCAGCCCTAGGCTTAAGCCCTGACGAAGCGCAGGAAAAATTTGGCTTCCTGCTTGGTGCTTTCGAATATGGTGCGCCTCCACATGGCGGTATTGCCTTCGGTTTCGACAGGCTCTGTGCCTTGCTCGGTGGCCAGGAAACCATCCGCGACTTTATTGCCTTCCCAAAAAACAATTCAGGCCGCGACGTAATGATAGATGCACCATCTGCTATAGACGATAAACAGCTTAATGAATTGAATCTTAAAGTAACGCTATAGCTTACCTGCTTATATTATATTGATATCGCCTTACACAAGTGTGTAAGGCGATGTTTTTTATAGCTCCACTCCTATACCATACACTATCCTGCCGTTCTTAAAGTCAAATGAAGGTGTTATATGGTAATAGTAGCCTACATTCAGTGTTAGATAGTAAAGGTCAAAATATTTCAGGCGTACCAGGTTATTCAGCATTAGCCCTGTTTCATGGTACGCATTGTCTGGCACTCCAAATGCTACTTTGGTATGCACTTCAGGGTGGGCAAGGGTACCATATAGCATATTATATCCCAGGCATATATTGGGTGCCGAACTTACCTGGCCGTCGGGTTTCTCGAGTTTATATAACTTCCAGTCAAAGTCATGCCTGAAAGACATGGTCACAAATTGATCTGTATAGTAAGCATAAGGTGTCATAGTTAGTAATCCACCGAAGCCGTAAAGCGAAGATGTCGCGTCATAGCTATATCCATTGCCTGCAAATAGTTTACTTATGGGCAGTGGTTTATCACTCCAGCTTTTACCGCCTTCTATCAGAAAGTGTTCATAGCCCAGCCTGTTCACATGTTTGTTCCATAGCACAGCGGTCACGGCTTGTGTATAGCTTGTCTGCATATCCCCACTTTCCAGGTTGCCCATCGTTAGTCGCCCATACCATATAGGGTATTTACTTCCCAGGCTGTTATAGTAGCCAAATACAGGGGCACGCCTTTCTGCAAAGGCATAACGTAGGTTTAGAATACCTTCCTGTGCGTTAAACTGGTTGTAGCTTTTGCCTTCATACATCAGTGCATAGTCATACTTCGGCATTATATGCTCCTGGTTGCCTATTAGCTCCACATTCCAGTATCCCAATCGCTTCTTCACGCTTATCCTGAAGGATTCTATATCATCCACCCTGCTCATCAGGTAGCTCT
>JAFDXS010000097.1 GCA_018267795.1 Bacteroidota bacterium
AGTGCAGGGCGCAAAGGTTCTGAAACATTAATGTAGTCTATACGCCAGCCTTTATTGCGTTCGCGCGATGCGGCACGCAGGCTCCACCAGGAGTACTGATGCGGATGCGGATTGAAACACCTGAAGGCATCTACATAACCATTCTCAAAAAACTTGTCCATCCAGGCGCGCTCTTCCGGAAGAAAACCTGATGAGTTTTTATTGCTTTTGGGATCGTGAATATCTATGGGTTTGTGACAGATATTATAGTCACCGCATATAATCAATCTTGGGCGCGTGGCACGCAGCTCATCCAGATAAACATAAAATTCATCGAGCCATTGGTACTTATATGCCTGGCGCTCATCGCCACTGGTGCCGCTGGGAAAATATGCGTTAATGAGTGTGACATCGCCAAAGTCGGCGCGTATTACCCTACCCTCGGCGTCACTTTGCATTATACCGTTGCCATAGAATACGGCATCAGGCTGCAGACGGGTAAATATGGCTACACCACTATAGCCCTTCTTTTCTGCAGAGAACCAAAATGTTTCATAGCCTAATGCATGTATAGCATTGTAGTCCACATTTTCTTTTAAAGCTTTTATTTCCTGCAGGCATACTATATCTGCTGGGTTCCCTGCCAACCAGTCGAGAAAACCTTTATTAATAGCGCTTCTTACACCGTTGACGTTATATGATATTATCTTCATGGTCTTTTTGTACTGTCTATAGTCAGTTGTTGAGCTAAGTTAGTTGCCCAATCTGCAACTGCTTTTGATTCATCCTTAGTAAGCACAGCATCTCTGTGTATCCACAAGTAGCTACCTAATGGCATCCAGCCTTCGTTTACGGATTTAGCTATTTTAGTGAATTTCTTTATTTGTCTTTTCTTGGTATATGTGCCGATCTCCGAGAAATTCAGTTCATGCTTGCCTTCGTGCACGTGGTTATCAAGCCACCAGGCTACAGGTTGTATATTGTTGTACCAAGGATAACGTGTATTATTACTATGGCAGTCGTAACAAGCTTTTTCAAGAATGCTTTCTACGTTGTCTGGTACCGTATAGACCTTCGTTATGTCGTTTGGTCCCTTAGCGGTGGCCAGGTTCTTTGTGGGATGAAAGAATTGTATCAATACTAATACTATCAATAAAATAACGACGACTCTTTTAAGGATCTTTTTTGCCATAGTATAAATTCTTGATTAAAAATATGGATAAAAAAATTACGCCGCATTAGCTGCGGCGTTAATTCTGTTTTGTTATTTCAAAGTTTCATCCAGCCACTTAAAGAACTCATGCTGCCATACGAGCGCATTTTGTGCGTGTAAAACCCAGTGATTTTCGTTAGGCAAGTATAGCAATTTACTTTTAATACCTCTTAGCTGTGCTGCCTGAAATGCTTCAAGTCCCTGCTCTACCGGCACACGGTAATCTATGCCGCCCTGTACTATCATAATAGGAGTATTCCACTTATCTACAAAGTTGCTTGGGTTAAATTTCGCATAGCTTGCAGGCTCAGGGTGCTGCCAGTAAGCACCATTCATATCCCAGTTGGCAAACCATAATTCTTCAGTAGTACCATACCAGCTCTTAAGATCGAACAAACCATCATGCGCTATGAAAGTTTTAAAGCGATTGTTGTGCATACCTGCAAGCATATATACACTATAGCCACCATAGCTGGCACCTATACAGCCCAGCCTGTCTTTATCTACATAAGGCTCGTTAGCCATATCATCAATTGCTGACAGATAATCGCGCATTGGCTGGCCACCCCAGTCTTTGCTTATATCTTCATTCCATTTCACACCCCAGCCCGGCATACCACGACGGTTAGGAGCAACAATGATATAGCCCTGTGCTGCAATTAACTGAAAATTCCAGCGGAAGCTGTAAAACTGAGTGAGTGCAGACTGCGGGCCTCCCTGACAATACAACAGTGTAGGATATTTCTTATTAGGATCGAAATGAGGAGGGTAAATGATCCATACGCCCATCTTCTTGCCGTCTGTAGTGATTACTTTACGCAAGACCGTTTTGCTGGGAGCTATAGTACTATACATTGCATCGTTCTCGTGCGTTAATGCGTGCATGGTGCCATTGGCTATGTTTACCGCATACAGTTCTGCAGCATGATTCATATCAGTACGAGTGATAACCAACTCTTTGCCTGATTGGCCAGTGATTCCTGCCACATCAAAATCGCCTTTTGTTATCTGGCGAATAGCCGGTTTGAATTTATTGGTAAGCTTTTCGCCTACGTTCACCTCAAATGCCTGTACTGTGCCCTGCCATGGTGCATTGAAATATATTTTTGTGCTGTTTTTGTCCCATATAAAACCTTCTATGGTACCATCCCAGTCTTCAGTGACATTCATTTTGTACACATCGTTCTTGCCAAGGTCCATTACATAGATATCATTCTTGTCAGCTTCGTAGCCATCATGCTTCATGCTGGTCCATGCTATTCTCTTGCCATCAGGGCTGAACAATGGCTGAGTATCATAGCCCATCATACCTACTGTGAGGTTGGTAGTATTCTTTGAATGCAGATCATAAGAATAGATGTCGGTATTAGTGCTCTGTGCATATTCTTTACCAAACTTCTTCTTACATACATACACTAAAGATTTGCTATCTGCAGACCAGATAAAATCTTCTGCACCGCCGAAAGGTTTTTGCGGACAATCGTATGCCTGACCTTCCATAATATCGGTAGTAGCGCCGTCCTTTAAGCGTACAATAAAGACATGAGAAAACTTACCATCTTCCCAGGTATCCCAGTGACGATAGTTAAGATCGGTATAAACCTTTGCAGTAGTCTTTTTAAAATCAGGGTACAAATCAGTGCCCAGCATTGGTTTTACCAACACATCTTTAGAGAAGGCGACATAGTTGCCATCAGGTGATACGCGTATATTATCCGCATCATCCATATTGTCAGCTACCTTCTTCCAGTTATTTCCCTGATCTGTACTGCGGTACAGCGATTTTTCGTCAGTTGCATACCAGGCTGCTTTATCACGCTGTACTATCGTTTTTCCTTCCGGTGCTTTCCACTCAGTTTTATTGCCGTTAGCCACATTCAGCACAAAGTGTTTTGCTATTCGCTTCTCGGTATTTATATCTGTTACAGATGATGTATAGTACACACTTTTATTATTGGGGCTCATACCTTCAGCATTTACATGCTTCAGGCTCCAGAGCAACTCAGGGGTCATGTGGTCTTGTGCGTACACATTGACACCTGCCAATAATAAGAGTAGAAATATGGGACGTTTCATGTTTAAATATTATTATGAAGAATTAAAAGTATTATTTATTGGGTGGTGGTGCAAACTTGCTATTACCAATCCTTGGCTTTGCTTTAGGGGCAGTCTTTGATACCGGTGGCTGACTGAAATCTATAATATGCTCCCAGCCGGCCTTTAGCTGTATTGGATCACCGTAAGGGATAATATCTTCCGGTTGTATTTTGCCAAGCAAATTACCGGGATCCCATTTACCATTACCATTTTTATCTACTATAATAAGCATGGTATAGTTAGCCGGCTGCAGATGAATGAGATCGATAAGCGTATCTGTGATAGGCTTTTGCTGTATGGTATCTGTTTCATTCTTTACCAGTAATACATATTCTTTGCCCAGGTATTTACGGGGAATACGCACATGAAGTATACCGTAGTCTTCATCCCTTTTTGTCCTGAACACATATTTAGATGGCATGGCATCACCTGCGCTATCTTTTGCAAAGCCCTTTAGCAGGCGCAGGGTGTACAGCATATTCTGTTGCCAATTGCAGTCTATCAGTATTTTATTCTTCCTGGCAGTATCCTGGTGTATGTTGGCAGCTACAGGCATGGTAACACCTTCGCTATCGTAGCTAAGGGTTATTCTTTCTTTATTCAGCGTTGTAATATCTTTATTAAAAGTTACTGTTACAGGCTTTATTATCTCTTTCGTGCGTTTTCGCGCATCGCTGGTATCAACATCTACAACATACACAAAGCCTTCCTTTGCTTTGGCAGCCTGCCGTGCTTTAACTAATGCTGCATTTTGCGCTACTAAACTGGCAGTATCTTTTTTAGAACGCAGGCTATCGTTTTCTTTAAATATCTTCAACAAAATATGAGGCTGGCTTGTATCGCCGGGACGCACAGTGGTGTTATTAAATCCTATCCACTCATCGCCGGCATCATATATAAGGTTAGCATTCCTATCTTTGAGCGCATAGATGCGAAATGTCTTATCAGGCAGCCCTTTAAATGAAAAATCCCCGCCGCTATTAACAGGAGTAACATACAAAGGTTTTTCGCGCACAATGGCACTATCAGATTTAGCAGCACTATACAATTCTATTATTATAGAGCCCGTATCTATCATACCTGTAAAAGCATTGAGCACACTACCATTCAGCTCAAGCGAATCGAAATAAGAACCTGTGCTGAATGTATATGTATAGCCAGTGAACGGATTACCCTCATGCAAATCCCTTATTGCCTTGCCAAATGTAATGCGGTATGTGGTATTGCTTTGCAACAGCGTATCTGCAATGCGCAGGTTCACGTGTTTATTGGCGCTGGTTACTATAAGCGGTATGGCCAATATTGGAGATATCTGTACGTCTTTATTTGCGTCAGTAAGTGTTATGTATTCATCAAAGCGCAGCACCAGCTTACTTACGCGAGTATTCAACAAAGAATCTGCAGGAGTAACGGATAATAACTTAGGAGGGGTTACATCCTTTTTACCACCAGTGGGTGGGACTATATTGGCACAACCTGCACCAATAAAAACAAGGATAACCAATAAAATACTGCTGAAACGAATGCTCATTTGCGCCCAAAAATAACATTTAACCACTAATGAATATCGTATAATATATTTTTCAAAACTATTTGCATTTTTGATTAGCATTTACAGCTAATATTGCAGATAAATAAAACCATTATGATACTAAGTATTTTATTGATGCTAAAGTTCTTCTTTATGGCACCACCTGAACACAAAGACATTCCTAAAAGCATTTATGATTTTAAAGTAAGCGGCCTGACAGGCGGTACTATAGACTTCTCCAAGTATAAAGGCAAGAAGATACTGATAGTAAATACGGCCTCTAAATGCGGCAACACGCCCCAGTACAAACAACTGGAAGCACTATCTAAAAAATACCAGGGGAAATTGGTAATTGTAGGCTTCCCTGCTAACAACTTTGGCCGGCAGGAACCGGGCAGTAATGGCGAAATAGCTGAATTTTGTAAAAAGAACTATGGTGTAACCTTTCCTATGGCAGCCAAAATATCTGTAAAGGGAGATGATATGGCACCGATATACGTATGGCTTACTAACGAGCAATACAACGGGTACAAAAACTCTGAGGTAACATGGAACTTCCAGAAATATTTACTGGACGAACACGGCAAGCTGGTAGCAGTATTTGACCCAAGCTTAAAGCCAGACGCACCGGAGGTGATTGCAGCCATTGAAAAATAAAATTTCTGTTATAAAGCAATAAAAAAGACCGGAAAATGTTCCGGTCTTTTTTAATTAAATCACTCTTTAAACAAACTGCATCATTAACGGCGATGTCCGTAACCATAGCCACCGCCGCGTGGGCCATAACCTCCACGGCCACCATAACCGCCATAACCTCCACGTTCGTAACCACCTCTGTGTTCATAACCACGTCCGTATCCGCCACCGTATGCATATTCCCTGTGGCCCCATCCGCCCCGGTATCCGTAAGCCCTGTAGCGAGGATATGCGTAATAGCCACCGCCGTAATAGGCATCACCGCAATAAGGAGCGGGAGCCGGAGCACAATCGCCATAATAAGGCGCAGGAGCATAGCCACCATAATAGCCACCGCCTACTACTACACCGGGCATGGGTACTGCCACCCTAACCCTTACATGCGGACCGCACCAATGTCCTCCACCCCAGGGATGCGCACTAGCCTGGTTGCTCAATCCAAATGTCAATACAGTTACCAATAATGCTACTGCCATCAGCCTGGTTTTCATAATCCTCATTTTTTATTGTTATTAAATTGGTTTATCCAAGTAATACAATTTGCTTGCCAAAATTTTAATAAAAGAAAAAAGCACTCTCCAGGAGTGCTTTTGAAAAGCTAAAGATTTATTAAACCAAACTTATGCTATGGATGTGGCGGCATCGGTGGATGCGGCGGCATTGGCGGGTGAGGTGGCGGTCCCGGAGGGCCAGGAGGAAGACCAGGTCGCGGTGGAGGTAATGGCACACTTACATCTACCCTTGCCCTACTGTGATGATAATGATGCGGGTGATGATAGTATCCATGATAATAGCGTCCGTGATAACGATGGTAATACCTATGGTGACATTGTGCATAGGTAGTATTATATGATACCATCATTACAACAAACATAATGGCTGAAAAAAATAGTTTCTTCTTCATTACAAATGTGTTAGTTAAGAATACATTATCCAAATTCGTACCAACATTTTAAACCCCTATAAATGAATGCATTAAATAGAAATGAAAATAAATATAGTGATGAATAGTGTAGATCAGGCAACAAAAATGCCCCTTCGTAGAAGAGGCATATATGAGCATTATAAAGAATTATCTCCATTCCCAGTGGCCTGGTATCCAATAACCGTCGTATGACCAATAGCCAGGTATCCATACCCTATAATCGTCATGATAGTAGTACCTGCGATATCCATAATATGGACGTGCATAATGATATCTATAATATCCATGATGATAATATGGGCCATCACCTGCATGAATTACAACACGCCCTGCCGGAACCGGAACACCTACCCTTACGTCTGCTCTCACTCGTTGTGCGTTAGCGCTATTAATACCGACAAAAGAAAGAAGCGCTACCATCACTGTTACTATTACCGTTTTCATATACTTTAGTTTTAGTTACCAAATATATTTACACAGATATAGGTTCAATTTTCTTACCAATGGGTGTTAAGAAGTGTTAAAAACCAGAAAGAGCGCCATAAGGCACTCTTTCTATATAATTTATACTAAACAAAAAATATTATCTGCGTTTCAGCTTCCAGTTAGAGCGGCTGCTGTTTGTAGCAACTGTTGCACTTTCTGGCTTTTTATATTGCTCCCATACAGATGCAGTAAGCAATGCAGCAACTTGCTCAGCTATCTCATCCTTCTGCTGAAGATATTCGGGCTTAAAATATTTTCCTATAAACCCGGTATCAAAATGACCGCTACGGAATGGCTCGGTTTGTACTGCCCATTTACCAAAGCCCAGTGTTGTTTCTATACCCGTTACATAATACTCATCTATTGCCCTGCATAAGCGTTGTATAGCATCTTCACGGTTGTCTGCATAAGCAACCAGCTTCGCAATCATAGAATCATAAAACACCGGGATTTCCTGGCCTTCTTCAAAGCCGTCATCTACGCGTATGCCGGGGCCTTTAGGCACCTGGTACATAGTGAGTGTGCCGGTATCCGGCAGAAAGTTATTCATAGGGTCTTCTGCACATACACGCAGTTCTATAGCATGTCCTTTTATTTTCAGATCATCCTGTGAAAAGGATAGCTTATTGCCACGGGCTATATTTATTTGTTCTTTTACGAGGTCTATGCCCGTTATCATTTCCGTAACACAGTGCTCCACCTGCAGACGGGTATTCATTTCGAGGAAATAAAAATTGAGATTTTCATCTACCAGGAACTCAACCGTGCCAGCTCCATAATAGTTACTT
>JAFDXS010000098.1 GCA_018267795.1 Bacteroidota bacterium
ACAAATACAGTTACTCCTGCAGATGTTATAAAGGTTTTAGTCCATAGCAGCGCCCCTTGCGTAAATCCTGATACCGTATCTGCATCCGCAGTGGTACTTGCTGTAGGCGAATTGATAGGGAATACACAAGCTATAAAACTTTATCCAAGTCCTAATAACGGCAGCTTTAGTATCATCGGCAATATTTCTGGCCTTACGGCCAATAAAGCCACTATTTCTATAGCCAACATTACTGGTCAGCTTGTTTATAATACTATAGTGCCGGTAAATAATGGAAGGATCAATTCACAGCTCGAGTTATCTAAAAATTTACCTGCAGGCATTTATACATTACAGCTTACCTCAGGTGATCAAACCTATCACTTGAAGTTTGCAATACAGCATTAATTCTGTTTACACATGCTATATATGCACATTTGGCGCGGGGCCAAATGTGCATATCTTTTTTTGGAAACCCCTTGTTAATAATCCTACCTTGCCCAATCAGGCTAGGCACTCAATCAAGGCCGTCATTCCGACCGCAAGGGAGGAATCTCCTGAAAACATGCAACTACCTCAATCAAGGTACAATTGCATAAAGTTCTTTGACATACTGTAAACCCTTTTCCGGTCAGTAATTTTTTCTCCCACCGGAAATTCTGCCTGTAGTCCGCTGCAGGCAATCATATTACATTTTCCGCCACCGGAAAAAGCCGGAAATTCCCGGTAATTTCATTTCGCAGACTTACGACTGCCATTGGTACACAAATGCGACATTTTGCGACATTTTTGCCCGGTTTTGTCCATCAATGTTATATTTTCATTGTGTGTAATAAGACAGTGCTGGCAATGCTTTCAATGAATTTATTATTGCAAAATGTCCCATGAGTTTATTTTTCTCCTAAATGTGACATTTATAGCGAGCCCAATCCATGCAAAATAAGTTATATGTTAGTGCTTGCCCATCGGGAAATCGCTTTCCCTTCATTACCTTTGCGCCCACAATGGAGCCTGTACAAGTTCATATAGTAAACAAATCCCCACATCCCCTGCCCGCATACCAGACGAGCGGAGCTTCGGGTATGGACATACGTGCCTGGCTGCAAGAGCCGGTAACATTACAGCCTATGGAGCGCAGCCTCATACCCACGGGCATCTTTATAGCATTGCCCTACGGGTATGAAGCACAGATAAGGCCCCGCAGTGGCCTTGCCATCAAGCGTGGCCTGACTTTGGTAAATACTCCGGGAACCATAGACTGCGATTACAGGGGCGAAGTAATGGTGCCCATGATAAACCTATCCACAGAGGCGCAGCTTATCAATGATGGTGAGCGCATTGCCCAGATGATAGTAGCGAAGTACGAGATAGTAGCCTGGCAGCAAATGCAGGAACTGGAGAGCACTGAGCGGGGAGAGGGCGGTTTCGGACACTCAGGCGTACATTAATGACATGATTAACTAAACTCAAGATAAACTTAAGCATCAATGAACATCATTATTCCAATGGCAGGCATGGGTAAGCGTATGCGCCCGCACACACTCACCACTGCAAAGCCGCTTCTTCCTATTGCCGGTAAGCCTATTGTACAGCGCCTGGTTGAAGACATCATTGCCACCAGCAATGAAAAGGTAGAAGAAATCGCCTTTATTATAGCGCCAACTTTTGGCAAAGACGTAGAAGCCCATCTGTGCAAGGTGGCTGAAACCCTGGGCGCTAAAGGAAAGATCTGTTATCAGGAAGAACCGAAGGGTACGGCACATGCCATACTTTGTGCTGCTGATAGCCTGAAAGGAAATGTATTCATTGCTTTTGCCGATACTTTGTTTAAGGCCACTTTCAGCATCGATAAGAACAAGGATGCCATTGTTTGGACGCAGAAAGTAGAAGATCCCTCAGCTTTTGGCGTAGTAAAGCTTAATGCTGCTAACGAAATAGAAGCTTTTGTAGAAAAACCAAAGGAATTTGTGTCTGACCTCGCTATTATAGGGGTGTACTACTTCAAAGATGGTGAAAACCTGAAGAAAGAGCTGCAGCGCTTGATAGATGAGAACATTGTGCTGAAAGGCGAATACCAGATCACAGACGCTATGGACCACATGCTGAAAAAGGGTGTAAAGTTCTATACCGACCAGGTGGAGGAATGGCTGGACTGCGGCAATAAAGATGCTACCGTATATACTAACCAACGCATACTGGATATAAAGCAAAAGAGCGAGCAATTGGTAGCTGCCACAGCAAAGCTTGAAAATTCAGTAATAATAGCCCCTTGCTATCTGGGCGAGAACGTGGTAGTAAAGAATTCTGTAGTAGGCCCATTTGTATCTCTGGAAGCCGGGGCACAGGTGATAGATTCAAGAGTTACCAACACTATTATACAGGCAGATAGTATTGTTAAAAATATGCAGTTGGAAAATTCATTATTAGGGAAAAATGTAAATTACACTGAAAAGCCCCGCGAGCTCAGTCTCGGGGATTTTTCAACTCAATTATAATTTCTTGGGCAGGAAAGCTTCTAAGTACATATTGTTTCTTCTGTTTTTGTTTGTTTTTGTTGCACCCGCAGTAGCACAGGAATCTATGACGATGACAGCCAGCGCCGAAACCGAAGCGCCGGATGACTTGTATTATGATGCAGTAAAGGCCGCTATGCTCGGGAATGATAAGAATGCCCAATACCTGTTCACTGAGTTTCTAAAGGTGAAACCCCAGGAAGCTGCACCCTACTTCGAGCTGGCAAAGCTTGCCATGAAACGGAACAAGGCGGATAGTGCGGAGTACTATATGAAGAAGGCGGTGACACTCGATACTGCTAATATATGGTACAAAGAAGTGCTGGCAAGTGTGCTGGCAGATAGAAGTAAGTATGAAGAAGCTGCAACCCTCTATAATCAGATAGCTGAAAAGAAAGACCGTAATAGTGATTACTTAACAGCGGCTGCTATGCAATACCAGCGTGCAGGCAAATATGAGGAAGCGCTTAATCTGCTGAATAAAGCAATAGGAAAAACAGGCCCTGATGAAGATTTGCTGATACACAAGGAACAGATATTCGTGAAGATGAATAAGCTGGACAGTACGGCAAAAATTATCAGGCAACTCATATCGCTGGATCCTACCCAGGGCAAATATTATATATTGCTCGGCGAGCTCTACGATAATAATAAAGAGCATGATAAGGCAATGAAGCTCTATCAGCAGGCCTTGCAATCGCTGCCTAATGATCCTTCCATACAGCTTGGTCTTGCGCAGCACTATATACGGATAAAAGACACTGTACACTACGAAGAGTATGTAAAGAAAGCCATTACCAATAGTGGCCTTGATGCGGAGACTCAGCTAGGTATATTACTGCCTTATTTGCAAAGCCTTGGTAACGATGAGTCGAAGAAAAAGGAAGGCCTATCTTTAGTGGAGCAGCTTGTGGCCCAGCATAAAGACAATGCACAGGTCCTGGCAATGTATGGCGAAATACTGGTGCTTAACAACAATTATGAAAAGGCAGCAGTGCAATACAAAAAGTCCATAGCGCTTGATCCATCTCGTTTCTATTTATGGCAACGCCTGTTGAGTCTATATGCTGATAAGAAAGGTGCTGATTCCCTTATCTACTACGGGCAAAAAGCTATGCGCCTGTTCCCTAATCAGGCTATGGTGCATTACCTGTATGGCGTGGGTTTGATGAACAAAGGCAGTTATCCTGAGGCGATAAATGCAATAAACCGTGCTATAGACTTGCAGCCTGAGGATGATACTTCCATGCTTGTGCAGATGTATTCAGTACTGGGCGATATATATAATACCACTAAACAACCTGTTCTTTCAGACTCCGTATTTGAGCATGTATTGAGAATTACACCCAATAATGCTATGGTGCTTAATAACTACGCCTATTACCTGTCTGAAAGAAATGTGCGCCTTACCGATGCAGAGAAAATGTCTGCCCGGTCTTTGCAGCTGCAGCCAGGTACTTCCACCTATATGGATACCTATGGCTGGATATTATATAAAGAAGGGCAATATAATAAAGCTAAAGAATACATACAAAAGGCTATAGATATGGATGGTGCCAATGCAGATGCTGCGCTTTATGAGCACCTGGGCGCTGTGTACTATAAGCTGAATGAAATAGATAAAGCGGTGCAGCTCTGGCAGAAAGCAAAGGAAAAGGGCAGTGAGAATCCGCAGATAGATAAACAAATACAGGAGAGAAAATTATATGAATAAATATTGGATTACGGGCTTGCTGGCAGTAGCATTACTCATAAATGTTTCTGCATGTAAGACCTTCAGGATAGGGAGCTTTAAAAAGAAGGATAAGAAAGAAGTATTGAAAAAAGTGCTTTCAGATACTACGGCTGCTAAGCCTGTAGTACATCCACCTGTTATCACAGCAGAAAAGCAGCAGCTGATGAATGCCCTGGATGGGTTATGGACAAAGGAGCTTAACTACAAAACTTTTTCCGGTAAGGCCAAGATGCATTATGAAGGGCCTGCCATGAAGCAGGAATTTACAGCACATTTCCGCCTGAAAAAGGATAGTGCCATGTGGGTAAATGTTACAGCGCTTGAGGGCCTCGTGCAGGTGGCTCGGGTGTATATAACGCCTGATACGATAAAGATGATCAACTACCTGAATAAGGAGGCGACCATTATGCCCATGAGCCAGGCACAGAAACTATTACCTGTTCCGCTTAACTTTATGATGCTGCAAAACTTTGTAGTGGGTAATGCACTGGTTCACTCGGGTCATATCACTGATGCAACTGATATTGGCAATGCCTGGACAATACAGGTAGAAGATAACAACTATGTACAGCAAATAACATACAACAAGCCTGATAGCACCATGCGCAGCGGCCAGATGCATACACGCAATGTCAATGGTCCGCAGGGTATTAGCCAATACGATAATTATGGAAATGTAGACGGCCGTAAGTTCTCTGAAGACAGGACTGTGCATATACAAAACAACGGACAGGAATACATGCTGGACATGAGCTTTAATAAAGCAGATTTTGATGTGGACCAGGATTATCCTTTCAGCATACCAGGTAATTATACAATCAATAAGTAGGGCGATTTTATGAACAAAGGGCTAAGTGTGATAACTTTAATTAACTGTATAATTCCTTTGCATCTCCGTTAGTTCTGTTATTTTTGTTGCTATAGTACTTAAAAACCATATTCCTGAATGAAGGTTGTCATTTTTGCCGGCGGACGCGGCACGCGTATATCAGAGGAGTCATCCCTGAGGCCTAAGCCTATGATAGAGATTGGTGGTAAACCCATTCTGTGGCATATCATGAAGATATACGCAGCCTATGGCCACACAGAATTCATAATATGCCTGGGCTATAAAGGCTGGATGATAAAGGAATACTTTGCCAATTACTTCCTGCACAATGCAGATATCACAGTGGACCTGTCGAGCAATACACTACAGGTGCATAATAATTTTGCAGAGCCATTTAAGGTGTCGCTGATAGATACCGGATTGGATACAATGACTGCCGGCAGATTAAAAAGGGTATTGCCATATATAGGTAATGAACCCTTCATGCTCACATACGGCGACGGCGTTTGCGATGTAAACCTGGACGAGTTGTTGAAATTTCACAAGGCAAGTGGCAAAATATGTACTATGACTGCCATACAGGCTACCAGTCGCTTTGGTGTGATAAAGATGGAAGACGACGGCACAATAGATAGTTTTGAAGAAAAGCCTGAAGACAGCGGAACCTGGATAAATGGGGGCTTCTTTATTATAGAGCCCGGAATAGCCGACTACTTGCCGGTAAATGCGGACGATATAATGTGGGAGCGCAAGCCTATGGACGACCTGGCATCAGACAGGCAAATAGCTGCCTACAGGCATCATAAATTCTGGAAGTGTATGGATACCTTGCGCGATAAGGAAGAACTGGAACAACTTTGGCAAACTGAACCTTTATGGAAAAAGTGGTAACAGCAGATTATTTACACTCAATATTTAATGGCAAGCGCGTGTTTCTTACCGGCCATACCGGCTTTAAGGGAGCATGGATGTTGCAGATACTGCAATGGCTGGGTGCCGAAGTGAAGGGATACTCGCTCGCCCCTGAAAAGAATAGTGACCTGTATGTGCAGATAGAAGGTGATAAGCTATGTGTAGATTCCATAATTGGTGATCTGAAGGAAGCTGATAAGCTTCGCGAAGAGATCGTTGCATTTGAACCGCACTTTGTATTTCATATGGCGGCACAGGCACTGGTGCGCAGGAGCTATGCTCACCCTGCTGATACCTTTATGACCAATACACAGGGCACGGTGCATGTGCTGGAAGCAATAAGACATTTACCTACGCCCTGTGTGGCGTTGATGATAACAACGGATAAGGTGTATGAAAACCCGGAAAGGGGGACGCCTTTTAAAGAAGATGACAAGCTGGGCGGACATGACCCGTATTCTGCAAGCAAAGCTGCAGCAGAAATAGTAGTAGAATCTTACCGTCGTTCGTTTTTTAATCCTGAAGATTATAGCAACCACGAGAAGGCGGTAGCTTCTGTGCGTGCAGGCAATGTAATAGGCGGCGGTGACTTTTCAGAAGATCGTATAGTGCCGGACATAGTGCGCTCGCTGGAGTTTGATGAAGTAGTTGGTCTGCGCAATCCAAAATCTATACGTCCCTGGCAGCATGTGCTGGAGCCTGTAGGTGCTTACCTGCTGCTGGCTGCTAAAATGAGTGAAGACCCCGTGCGATATAGCTGTGCGTTTAACTTTGGCCCTACACCCGAGGATATGCTGACGGTAGAAGAGCTGACAAGTGTGTTCCTGGAAAGCTATGGTCGCGGCAACTATAAAGATATGGCACTGGAAGGCGCCCCGCATGAAGCAAAATTACTGCTGCTGGATAGCAATAGGGCAAAAACTATGCTGGGTTGGCTGCCGCAACTGGATGCTAAAACAGCCATAGGCTGGACGGCAGACTGGTATGCCAATAAGCAACAGACGGCGCATGAGAAATGCATGCTGCAAATAAAAAACTACTTCGGAGACTTATCGTAATGTGGGATATACAATCAATACCCTTAGCGGATGCAAAGCTGATAACGCTGCCTGCCTTTACCGATGAGCGGGGCGTGTTTGTGAAAACATTTCATGATACTACCCTGAAGCACGCGGGAATTGATTTTGTATTAAGAGAAAGTTATTTCTCGCTTTCAAAAAAGGATGTGATACGCGGAATGCATTTCCAGACACCACCACATCATCACGCTAAAATAGTCTATTGCCCGCAGGGTGCTATACTGGACGTGATCGTGGATTTGCGTAAAGATTCACCCACATACGGACAATCCTATGCACATGAGTTGTCGGCTGAAAATCATAAAGCTTATTATATACCCGAGGGTTTTGCCCATGGCTTTAAGTCGCTGACAGATAATGCGATCACTTATTACCTTGTGTCGTCAGAATATAGTCAGCCTAATGATACGGGTATACGCTATGATAGTATCGGTTTTGACTGGGGCATAGACAAGCCTGTTATTTCTCAGCGCGACCTTTCTTTTCCTGCTATGAAAGACTTTCATAGCCCCTTTTGAGCTTACAACGGAACAAAGGGTTAAATTTGCATTCCTCTTAAATACTATTAGTATGGACATGAACAATATGCTGGAGACACTGGGTATAAATAAAATAAATGAAGGAGCCTCTACCGGTACACAATGGCAAAAAAGCACGGCATCT
>JAFDXS010000099.1 GCA_018267795.1 Bacteroidota bacterium
ACCTACAAGCACACCCATGATAGTAATAACAGGATGTACATTGCCTATTTTTTTCAGCAGCGTGAAGCGTAATATATTATCGAGTGTTGAGATTACCGCTGCGCCATAGAGCAATACACCTATACCCTGGCCTACATGTCCTTTTGCCATCAGCAGTATAGAGATAGGTATCCATATAGCGGCCGTACCTACTACGGGCAATAAAGAAAATACCCCTGTTACTACTCCCCATAGAATAGCATCCTCGACGCCAAATATGTAATAACCTACACAAGCTGTTACCGCCTGGCAGGCAGCTAATACGGGAATGCCTATGGCATTTGAGACTACCATTATGCGTGTGGCCTCCCATATATTATCTATGTTCTCGCCTTTTAGCGGCAGAAATCGCTGTATATGTCTTTCCATCTTGCGGCCATCTATCAGCATAAAGTATAGCAGGAAGAATGCAAGAATGGTATTTACCAGCATTACCATTGTTGCTCCCAATATGCCCGGTAATGCAGAGGCAATGTTCTTCATTAAGTCCTGTATCTGTGCCTGGTCAAACCTTGCCTGAGGTACATATTGCTGCACATGCTGCTTTATGGTAGTAATATTTTGATCGAGTTGTCCCGGGGTATTTATATAGGCTGTAATGCGTGGGAGCAAAACCTGTATTAATAGAGTAATTGGCACCACAAAAACAATGATACCTATCAGTATAAATAATGCGGCAGTAAGAGATTTTTTCCAGTTCTTTACAACTGTAAGATGAAAGTACTGTTTACGCATAAGTATGTATAATGTTACAGCACCTAATACGCCCGGCAGATAGTCTCTTAGCTGCCAACATAGTACTACACCCAGGCATATTATTATGCCCAGAAGAAGGAATTGTTTCAGCTTGTCTGAATTGATTATGTTCATATTAAGTGCTGTAAGATTAACATTATTAAAACCCTGCCATCAAATATGATTGGCATGATATTTATTACTTTTGTTAAACAAATACACTATCATTTAATAGCTAAAACAAAAAATCATGGCAAACACAGGAAAAACCGTAGCAACATTATTAATTGGCGCAGCTGTAGGCGCAGCAGTTGGGTATATACTTGCAACTGACAAAGACAAGCGTCAGGAAGCATATGACAAAGTAAAAGACCAGCTTAGCAATCTTAAAACAAAGTTTTCTAAGAAAGCAGAAGATGTAGAACATGACATCTATAGCGCTTAATCTGATACCGATATGGCCATTATCAGTAAGTGGATAGATAAAATAGCTCAATACATGAACGTGCGTATTCGCTCTTTACAATTATCAATTGTAGAGCGCAGCTCGGCAATATTGAGCTATTTTGCTTTTACGCTCATCATGTTATTCATCGGCTTCGCCATCCTGTTGTTTCTTGGTTTTGGAGTAGCTGAAGTATTTACTGCGCTTGTAGATAGCCGTATAGGTGGTTTTTTTCTTACTGTAGCTTCCTATGTGCTCATTATGCTCATAGTGTTTCTTTTCAGGAAATCTATACTCAAGGGTTTTGCTTCAATATTCATTAAGATACTAACGAATGATGACGATGAAGATGAAGGCGGAGAAAAAGAAGAGCTTATATAAAACAGCCACCAATTAGAAAGATCATTGCTCATGAGACTTTATCCTAAAAAACTTAACAGCGTTGCAGAGCTAAAGCGTGAAAAACGATTGCTGAAGCTGGAACGTAAGAATACTGATCTAAAAGATCTTTTTTCTGCTGATGGCGAACCATCATCTGCAGGAGAAAAAGAAAGCGGTACAGGTGGCTTGTTAGGTATGGCATTGTCGCTGATGGGCTCAGAATCTTTATTGGGAGCTGCATTTAAACATGCGCCTTCTATTCTCGGCATGTTCTCAAAGAAGAAAACAAAACAGGAATATGTACCACCCGTAGCGGAGGAAAAAGGTCCTTCCCTGCTAATGAAGGCAGTAAAAGAAGTTGGCTTCGGCTATCTGAAATGGAAGGCCATAGAGTTAAGCTTCAAAGGCATTAAAAAGCTTATCAATTCCCCCAAGCATAAGGAAGAGGCATAGTACTTTTCCCTTCAATATTTTATTCTTATTCTTTTTCGTGCAGTGCTACCAGTGGTATATGGCTTATACCTGCGATAGCTTTTGTTGTGTTCTTGTGAAAAAGATTTTCCCAAAAAGAATGTTTGTGTGGGGTTATTACCAGCCAGTCTATATGTGCGACTGAGACAAAAGATTGTATAGCTTCATCGATAGCTTCGCTGTCGCTAAAATGATATTCCGGTTTTACCGTCGCCAGCATAGTATGCAGCGATTCTGTATCCAGTATGCTTTCTTCATTAAGGTCCTTATTATTATGGCCTATATGCAATACGTGCAATTCTGCCTTGGTTTCCTGTACTAATGAAAGCAGTTGCTCTGCAGGAAATTTTTGACTTATCTTTTTATAATCAATAGCGAGGCATATTTTCTTCACTGGTCTATACACAGCATCTGGTGGCACCGCAACTACAGGACAGGAAAGGTTTTTTAATGCGCTGATCACTGTGCTGCCTATCCAGAGGCTGGTATTGCCGCTGCCGCTATTGCCTAATACAATAAGCCAGGGATTAGACTGCTCTGCATAGTCCTGCAGACAATCTACTATTTCACCATAGCTTACTTTGCCTGTTATATCCAGACCGGGAAAAGACTCTTTTAGCCCCTTTAGCAGTTTGTCCATCCGTTCTTCAGCTATATGCTGTCCATCATTTACGGGCATCACAGGTATGGGCGTATCGCTAATGGTAACCGGTATAATATAAGAATGAACTACTTGTACAGAGGCATTATACGTAGCTGCCAGCTGGCAGGCATAGTTTACTGCTTTTGCAGCAACATCGGAAAAATCGGTGGCTGTTATTATCAGTGACATGTGCGTGAGTTTCGTTACAAAAAGTAGCGAAAAAAATGATACCAAACAATTTCACCGGATAATAGCTAAATAATATTAGCCCTTCTTAGGAGTAAGATTTAATGCTTTAAGCACTACGAGGCCAATAGTGGTAAAAATGATCTTTATATCGCCCCATACACTTCTGTGCTTCAGGTAATATACGTCCCACTGCACTCTTTTGCGCAAATCTCTTTCTATGCTTATTTCGCCAATATAGCCTTTTACCTGTGCCATACCGGTCATGCCGGGAATAGCTTCATGGCGAAGATTATAATAAGGAATGCTCTGAGCGTAGTATCGGGTATGATACAGCATGTGCGGGCGGGGCCCTACAATGCTCATGTCTCCCAGCAGTACATTGAAAAACTGAGGGGTTTCATCAATATGCGTCATGCGCAGGAACTTGCCTATCGGTGTTATGCGTTTATCACCCCTTGATGCCTGGCGTGTATCCGCATCGTCATTAACGTACATGGTACGAAATTTGAAACAGTCAAATTCGATACCCTTGTACCCTGTGCGTTTTTGTATGAAAAATACCGGCCCCTTTGAGCTGAGCTTTATGAGCAAAGCAACAATAGGGAATAGCCATGACATTATTAAAACAGTGAAAGTGAGAGAGATAGTAAGATCAATGGCACGCTTTACAGTATAATAATAGGATGGTGGCTGATATACCATGTAACGATGGTTTATCTCCTGAAACATTTCACGTATTGTACCAATCTCCGTTTGTGGTGCAATGTGTCTTTCAGGCCTTTCTACAGGAATATTTACTACAAAAGGGTGTTCCATTATTCAAATAAAAATGTGATTTGCTTTATTCTCACATTATCACAGCAAAAATCGTGTCAAATTTACGCCACAAAGGTGAATAAATTAATTTACAATTTCATAATGCTGATTCTAAGCATTTTGTGAAAGTTTGTTGCTATAGCGTATTTGCCAGAAAACACTTGCAAAAAACATGTAATAAATAATTCCTGCTTGGGTTTGAAGCGCTGATTCCTGTAGTATTATAAATAAAAAAGATAAGTGAAAAAGTAAAAATATATCCCTATCAAAAACTTTACTTATTTGAAAAAATGGCGTGAATATAAATAAAATAAATGTGGTTAAGCCTGCAATGCCTAACATCATAAACATTTGAAGGAATTGATTATGTAAATTAAATTTCCATATGTATGGGTTATATCTGGTATCAATTTTATCGTCGTAGATATGTAATTTTCGTTTTTGATATACTTCTACATCGCCATTACCACAGCCTTTAAGATAAAGATTGTTTTCTTTAATATTTTGCCAGGCTGTTTTCCAGATAAAGAGCCTGAGGGTAAGATTATTAAAATGTTTGCCTGAGGGATCGTTTGATTGCCATATAGCATTCTCATTATTCTGAAAAACCTGCTGATAACGTTCTCGCACAGGATTGTTCGTAAATGCCAGCAAGCAGAGGGAAATGATGAAAATTGTAACAGCAAGGACTTGGGATACTAAAAGGCTCTTTTGCCTATGCCGCATTAAAAACATTGGTAGTACTATAAGTATAAAGAATACCAGTAAAGTTTTAGACGACAACAAAACGAGGAATAATATTTGCAGAAATGTAATAATATAATAGAGGAACTTTCTTTTAAATAAGCCTACATGAGTCCAGGTGTGCAATAGCAGAATGCTAAGGGAGAAAATAGTATAAAGGGCGTAGTAGATGGCATTGGCATCAAGGCCTGCAACAAGCGTATGATAAAAGAATTGCTCTGTAGTATGGTCTTTAGCCCATATATAGCCCGCCCTGGCAAGGCAAAACAGGCCTATGAGACTAAGACTGGAGACAAAAGCAGCAAATAGCTTTTCAAGCACCTGCTTGCTTATGGTGGGACCTAAACCTACAACGATGGGTAATATTACAAAACTGGCTTTTTTGCTCAGATCCAGCAATGACTGTTCTTTATCGCTGCTATAGAAGTAACTGACGGCATGGAGCGCAAAAAGAATAATGGGCAGCCAGAGCATTTTGCGCTGCTTCAGATCCTTTAAAGCGTCTTTAAGGTTGGTAGTCAACAGCCATGCCAGGCTGAGCAAAGCTATTGATGCTGCACCAAAAATATAGGGCAGCGGTATGGCAAAAGCAGCAATGTATAGACAGATGTAATAAAATTTGGTGCTTTTGCTGAGAGGCATGGACAAATTTAATAGATAAAATAGAATACTACTATTACTATTGTGTGTCCTATATGCATTTTTAATATTATAGTGATTTGGAAAAAATATCGAATTTTGAGCGGCAGATATTAAATAGTGTTCAAGTTACTTGCTTATTAAAACTAATATAAAAGTCTTAATTTGAAGCGCATAGGTTTTTGAGATGTTGTTTTTGTATGTATCAGTGCTAAAAATTGTTCACACAACTAATGAATAAAAAACATTTCAAGACTTTTTCTGCTACTACTTTTCAAATTATTTCCAATCAGTTTTTAGGTCTTGCATTGTTTGTATTGCTTGCATTATGTGTAAGCAAAAATGATTTTGGTGATCTTAACTGGTCGCTGGCTGTGGGCAGCACAGTATGTATTATTCTCACATTCGGCTTCGACCATATAGTGGTGAAAAAGCTTTCAGCTGGCGCCGATGCTCAAGCAATAGCGGGAGCCTATCTTACACACGCCATATTGCTTTCCATACTTGCAGCTTTGGTGATGATTGGCCATTCGTGGCTGTTTCCGGGTTTTCATGAGGTGCACAAGCTATTGCTTGCTATTTTTATCAGCAGCCTATTCACTTTTATCAGTTCGCCATATAAGCAATTGGCAAATGGCACAGAACACTTCTGGCATTTGGCAATAATGAGTATCATAGGCAACCTTGCAAAGGTGATTGGCCTGCTTATAATGCTGGCAATAAAAAAGGTAGATGCCGCAGCACTTTCCGTTTTGTTTATAGCCGCAGGCCTTATAGAGCTGTTGGTTTGTGCTATAGCAGCTCGTACCATTCTAAAACGTGCTTTAAAAATTTCCTTTAATTTAAAAGTGTATAAGGCCCTGGTAAAAGAGGCATTGCCACAAATGGGGGTAGTATTGCTCGATTCCTCCTTTGCCCGTATAGACTGGATACTGATGGGTATCTTAAGCACAAATATTTTTACTGCAGATTATAGCTTTTCTTATAAGGCATTTGAGTCCTCACGAATACCATTGCTAATTATAGCGCCTGTGCTGCTGCCTAAGTTGTCGAAAATATATAGCAGGGAAGATGCATTTACAGATGCGGCTGTAAAAGAACTGAACAGCCTATGGAAAATAGAAAGTGTCATCTGCGTCATTATTCCGCTAATGCTTAACGTGTGCTGGGAAGATTTGATAAACGCGTTCACCCACAACCGTTACGGCACCTCTACTAAATGGGTATATGCTATTCTTTCTTTCTCGTTGCCTATGTTATATATGTCCAACTATCTATGGACACTGGCTTTTGCGCAGGGAAGATTAAAGCTTACCTTTAAAATATCTGCAGTAGTTACCATCACCAATTTCCTGCTTAATGTATTGCTTATAAAACGATATAGTGCTGTTGGCGCCGCTATTGCATTTTCCTCGAGCACATTGCTGCAATTAATACTATACCGCGCAACAGTAAAAGAGGAACGCTTAAATAACAAGCTTGGCGATTTTGTGAAAACGACATTGCTTGGCATCACTATAGTTGTCGCGTTCCAATATATACACATATTCTGGCTGCTGAGAATGGCTGCTGCTTTATTGCTATTTTTGGCGCTTATTTATGTTTTACGAATTTATAGATTAACAAACCCTCTCAAATTATTAAAGAACGCGCGCGGATAGGTATTATGAATGAAATAAAAACAAAAAGATTATTAGGTTATCTAAAGAATATTGACTGGCTTTTACTGGCTTTCATTTCATTGTTTACAATGGATAAAGCTGCACTAAAACCAGCGGTACTTGTTATTGCCTTGTTTATTTTAAGGAAGCATTTATCTTTTAAAGAGTTCAAGCAGGCACCACTATTTTATATATTAATACCGGCATTAGAGATTATTAAATTATTTGTATTCAATCAGGATTTTTCGAAAGGGCATATAGTATCATTTCTTGTTGGAGAGTGTTATTGGCTCATGTGTTTGCTTGCTTTCGTTGTAATATCTGTTCGCGTAAAGGTTACATCTTCCAATAAATTAAATGACACACTAGTTGCTTTCTTTATTATTAATGTTTTTTGGTCTTTGGGAAATCTTGGTATGGTAATGCTGCATGCACATACATGGAATCCATACAGCTCGAGTTCTCTTGCTTATGGAAACTCTACAGGCGATTATATCAAAGGTATTTTTATGGGACCTTGCTATATAAATATGTTCGTAAACTCATTCTTCGCAATTTATTTTTTATACAGGAAAAAATACTTTTTCACCTTTGTCGCGGTACTCATAGCGTGCCTTACAACCAGCAATTTTGCCAATGTTATTTTTATCCCGGTATTGCTCGTACTCGTTTTTACAATAAAGAGTAGAAAGGCACGTTGGATAATAGTTGGCCAACTTGCTTTTTTTGCGATATTCTATGTGTTTGCTTCTTATGACAACCTGGTGTATATGCTTAGCTCTTTGCGTGGAAAAGAAGATTTTGCACAGGTACCACTTACCCCTGCCGGCCAAAAATTACTGCACCCCAATGGAAAAGCAGTTTCAGTGGAAGAAACCTACTCGTATTTACTTACCAGTCCGCAGCATTTTTTATTTGGGGCTGGTATGG
>JAFDXS010000009.1 GCA_018267795.1 Bacteroidota bacterium
ACTTTCTCTGTAAGAGAAGATGCGCCAGAAAAAGCATCCCGACCTTTTGATCGTGACCGTGATGGCCTGGTGCCAGGCGGAGGTGCAGCAACCGTGATACTGGAAAGCCTTGAAGCAGCACAGGAACGTGGTGCTACCATACTGGCGGAAGTAATTGGCTATGGTTTTTCATCTAACGGTCAGCATATATCTAACCCCAGCATCGAGGGGCAAATGCGCTCGATAAACAGGGCACTGAAAGATGCAGAGCTGAATGCTGCTGCTATAGAATATATAAACGCACATGCAACATCTACACCTGCAGGGGATAGCAGCGAAGCAGAGGCATTGTTTGAAGTATTTGGCAGCAAGATACCCATCAGCTCTACCAAATCAATGACCGGGCACGAGTGCTGGATGGCGGGCGCAAGTGAAATAGTCTATTCCATGCTGATGATGCAGAATGGCTTTATTGCCCCTAATATCAATTTTGAAAATCCTGATGAGCATTCTGCCAAAATCAACATCATACCTGAGACACTAAAGAAATCTTTCAATCTTTTTCTTTCTAATTCCTTTGGCTTTGGAGGCACTAACTCTTCCCTAATCATAAGGCATTGGGACAAGTAATTTTCCTGTATTAGCATATTAATACATGAAAAAAATTGTAACTTAGGGATAGCCAAAAATTATTCCTTATGAAGCTCTTTACTACTTGTACCTTATTTGTATTATCAATAGCTACATTCAGCTATAATTCCGTTAAAGCACAATCTACCTGGAAAAACTCATTTGGAGGTTCTGATGCCGATGTGGCAAATGCCGTGCAGCAAACATCAGATGGAGGTTATGTATTTGCAGGCTGGACCCGCTCTGTGGACAGCGAAATAACTACAAACCATGGCAATGCCGATGTATGGGTAGTAAAGACGGATATGTATGGAAATATACAATGGTCTAAAACATACGGTGGCAGCGGTGAAGAGAAGGCCTATGATATAGCGCTAACCGGAGATGGCGGCTATATAGTAGCCGGCTATTCCTATTCAGGTGATGGCGATATTACATCAGGCAATCATGGCTATCAAGACATGCTTGTGATAAAGCTCAACTCTAACGGCGATATAAGCTGGGAAAACACCATTGGTGGCTCTGATAATGATATGGCCTACAACATACAGCAAACAGGTGATGGAGGGTATATAGTAGGCGGTACCACCTTCTCTAATAATGGCGATATAAGCAAAAACCAGGGCAGCAGTGATATGTGGCTGGTGAAGCTGGACAATAAAGGAAAAATAAGCTGGGAAAAAACCTTCGGCGGCTCAGCGGCCGATGCTGCATACGCTATGCGTGCTACCGTAGATGGCGGCTATATACTGGCGGGCGCTACAAAATCGCTTAACGGTGACGTGACAGGATATCACAATACCGGTTTTGGCTCAGACTACTGGGTGGTAAAGACAGATGCCTCCGGCAACCTGCAATGGCAAAAGACACTAGGTGGTGCGCTGGATGAAGAGGCACATGCTATATGGCAAAGCTCTGACAATAGCTACGTGATAACCGGCTACTCCTACTCTACTGACGGAGATATAAGCGGTAACCATGGCGTGCAGGACATGTGGGTGGTGAACCTTGATGAGGCCGGCAGTACTATACAATGGCAAAAGCCACTTGGCGGCTCACAACCAGATCTTGCTTACTCGCTAAAGCAAAATGCTGATGGCACTTATATAGTGGCGGGCTCTACACAATCTAATGACGGGCAGGTAACAAATTTTCATGGGAGCACTGACTATTGGGTTGCCAAAATGGATATTTCAGGCAACCTTATTTCAGAATACGCGTTTGGTGGTGCAGGAGATGATATTGCGCATAGTGTAACCCAAACTTTAGATGGCGGCTTCATTATAGCCGGAGAAACAAATTCGACAGACGGAGATATCAATAAAAGCTTCGGCTCTACTGATGCATTTCTAATAAAAATAACGCCCGCATTAGCCGTGCAGCCATTATCCTCAGTAGCAAACGAGATAGCAGTTTATCCTACCATCACTAAAAAAACTTTAAATATTGCACTGCCTGCGGGGTATGAGCATGCAGATGTAAAACTGGTGAATATGCTGGGTGAGCAAATAAACATTGCAAAAACTCAGGGTCTTACAAGGCAGGTGAACGTTAGCAATGCGGCTGCAGGCATGTACTTGCTGCAAATAGCAAACGCTGATAAGCTGAATAATTTTAGAATAATTTATCAGCCTTAAGAATAAGGCTTGCTAAGATTCTTTTTATCTTCGAACCTGTTATGAAGAGGATCTCGCTGAGCAGCATTTTAATAGTTTTCATTTTATCTGCACCATATATTTCTTTTGCGCAACAGGAAAAGCGTTGGCTAAAGCATCATATATCCTTGCTTACCACCCCTGCTATGCAGGGACGTGGCTATGTAAATAAAGGACATGACAGGGCAGCAAAATATGTACTGAAATATTTCAAAGAATATGGCCTGGTGCCCGTTAATAAAGACAGCACTTACTTACAGACCTATTCTTTTGCTGTAAACACTTTCCCTGATGAAGTATCATTAAAACTGAATAAAAAGCAATTAGTGCCTGGAGCGGATTTCCTGGTAGATGCTGCAAGCAATTCATTTAATAATGATAAAATAAAGGTTACGAGTATCGACCTCAATAAAATAAAAGATACTGCTACATGGAATAAAACTAAGGCCGCATGGCACACAGAAAGCAAAGCATATTTCTTAAAAAATACTGATAGCCTCTGCAAGCATCTGTCCATAAATGAACGTCGCTTCGCGAAGCAATTGCCCAAGGGATGCTTTTTCATACGTCAACATGGAAAGATAACCTGGACGGTGGCTACAGACACGATACCCGCCACAGTGTTTTATGTGGAAGATACGGTACTGCCACGCAGAGTAAAAAAGGCAGCAGTGCATGTGAATGCCCTATACCTGCCCGCGGCTAAAAACAAAAATGCAAACATTATAGGTTGTGTACCCGGCGAGGTTAGCGACAGCTTCATAGTTTTTACCGCACACTACGATCACCTGGGTGCAATGGGCAAAGAAGCATACTTCCCCGGCGCAAGTGATAATGCAAGCGGCACTGCAATGCTCCTGTACCTTGCCAACTATTTCGCCAAAAATCCGCAGCACTACACTATGGTGTTTATTGCTTTCAGTGGTGAGGAAGCCGGCCTGCTTGGCTCCGACTACTTTGTAAATCACCCGATGATACCTTTAGATCATATACGCTTCCTTACCAATCTTGATATAATGGGTGATGCTACAGATGGCATTACTGTAGTAAATGCAACAGAATATAAAAAGCAATTTGATTTGCTGCAGCGAATAAACAACAGCAAAGATTACTTACCGCAAATAAAAAGCAGGGGCAAGGCAGCTAACAGCGATCACTATCATTTTACTGAGGCCGGTGTTCCTTCATTTTTTATTTATACAAATGGCGGCAGAGGCTTTTATCATGATGTATTTGATAATGCAGCCTCATTGTCTATGACTAATATTGATAAAGTGGCAAAACTGCTTGTGGCATTTGCCAAAGAACTAAATGTTCCATAATAAAACAGGCGGCAATTATGCCGCCTGTTTTATTATCATTCCTTTACTGCTACTCTTTTAGTTTCAGGTCCATCGCTACCCTACGATTTTTTGCACGGCCCGCTGGAGTTTTATTGCTCGCTACAGGCCTGGTATCGCCGTAGCCATTTGTTACCAGCCTGTCTTCTTTAACGCCCTGGCTTACAAAGTAATTCTTTACTGCATTAGCACGATCTTTTGACAACTGCAGATTCTTTGCAGGCTTGCCTACATTATCAGTGTGACCATCAATGGTCATGTAGTAATCGGTGTATTCGTTCAGTATTTTCACTATTTCGTTGAGCATAGGGTAAGACGTTTTTTTGATCACCGCTTTACCTGTTTCAAATTGTATGGCAGTTGCTGCAAATGCAAGGCGCTTCTTTATTTCTTCCTTTACTTTTACCTGTTCCTTTACTATAGGGCAACCGTGGTTAGATGCAGGGCCTGGTACTTTAGGGCACCTGTCATCCTTGTCCGCTACCCCATCGCCATCGGCATCAGGGCAACCGTGCAGTGCTACTACACCCGGCACATCAGAACATTCATCTTCAGCATCAGTTACACCATCGCCATCTCTATCCGGACAGCCTTGCATAGATACGAGCCCCGGTACATCAGGACATTTATCTACATCGTCTGCTACGCTATCTTTATCAGCATCGGGACAGCCCATTGCAGTTGCAGAGCCGGGAAGATCAGGACATTTATCTACTGAATCAAGTATGCCATCATGATCTCTATCAGGATCCGGGCAGCCACGCAATGCCCATGTACCTTTCACATCAGGGCATTGATCTTTCCTATCTGATACGTGATCGTGATCGCGGTCTCTCGGCTTCTTTTTAGCTATAGGAATAAATGCACCTGCATATACGTTGGCTCCATACT
The DNA here is from genome assembly GCA_018267795.1 of Bacteroidota bacterium. Lineage (GTDB taxonomy): Bacteria > Bacteroidota > Bacteroidia > Chitinophagales > Chitinophagaceae > SZAS-30. Next base: position 4,496 of record JAFDXS010000009.1, read on the forward strand.
GGCTGTTGCTAAATAAAGCCAGCATATCATCACTGCCGATAAAGAAACCACTTACACGGAAACCAAGGCCCATCTTCATGCCCTGCGTAAGCACACTATAAGTAATAGGCATCCCTACACTCCATATACGTGTATCGTAACGTGGCGTTAGCGTTATTTGGTTGTAGTATGAGTTGCTATACACATCCCTGTTTACAAGGTTGCCTACATAAGTGAGGTTAGCGTAGAACCTTCTGTATATTTTATAATCAAAGCCTATAACCAATGCAGTAGGCAAATGCACTTTAGCAGATGCGCTGGATGAATCTGCGGCAAAGCCATGCCTTGAGGCATAGTTTACAAAGCTGTTGTAGTCCTGCACACTATCTTTTATCTGGCTGGCTGCTAAAGTACCATTGCCTGTAAAGTGCGCTACCTTATTGCCTGTATTATAGTTTATCGACCCTATATCTGTTACTGCTACAGAGAGGCGGAATTTATACATATTCTTAGAATAGTCTGTTATGTTCTTTTCGCCGTCCATATCATATCGATACCTTTCATAGTCCGGCCTATATTCATATACAAAGCCTATGTCTGCACCTATGCCATGACCACCTTTGCTGCCGAAGAAATTATTGAGCAGGTCTGAACTATTAATGCCTTTTGATAGCTGGTCTTCGTTTGTAATTACATTACTTGCAAAGGCAAGGTCCGTCGTCCTAACGCTAAGTGAATCATTTGCTGAATAATAATGAGCGTCGAGGTTCTTGCTCACAAGGCTTATGTATGCTATACCGCTCAGATATTTCAGGCTAAGGCCGCCCTTTATCTGATGCTTACCATTATCAAATAATACAGCGCCGTAGGTTAGCCCTATTTCGCTCCAGGTATTGAGTGTCCAGTTAAAGTGCTGACCAGTTATTGCATAGTCGCCGGTGGTGTTTTTATAATTCTCATCTACTATACTGCGAAAGATATTGGAGCTAAAATTATTGAACTGGTCCATGCCACGTACACGTGCGCTAAGCGCGAGACTGTTTTTGCTATTTATGCTTACCATGATGCCCGGTAGTCTTATTTCGGCATAAGGGGCCAGCATGCTAAAATTGGTTTTGTTGCCGAAATTGAAAACCTTGGTAAGATTATTACTGTCCGAAGTGTTTTTTACAGCATTGCTAAAGTTCACCGAACCAAGGTTATTATCTACACCTGCATTTACCGAAAACACATCTATTACAAATTTATATCGTGAGTCGGCGATATTGGCAGGGTTAAGATACATGCTGGTTGTCCCGCTCCAGTTGCCCGTGGCTACCCCAAAATAACGCTGTGCAGTAGTGATGAAAGGAATTGAAAGTAAAATGATGAGTACAAGTAGTGATTTTCTCATTAGGCTGGTTTAAGATTCAAAAAATACTCTATAGTAATCCTGGACAAAATTAAAAATATATTAAACAAAAGCGAACTATTCACTAATAGTAAGCTCAAGAGCATAAAAAAGCCGGGCATATAAATATGCCCGGCAAAAATTATTGTGGGAGGAAAATTATCCTACGCTTACACGTTTGAAAGTAGTAACAGTTAAGCCATTGCTTACAGACTTCAGGTAATCTGTAACAGATTTACCATTGTCTTTTACGAATGCCTGCTGTAACAGTGTATTTTCTTTGAAGAACTTGTTCAGCTTGCCCTGAGCAATTTTCTCAGCCATATCAGCTGTTTTGCCTTCAGCCATTACTTGTTCTATAGCTATAGCTTTTTCACGTTCCAGTGTTTCAGGAGAAACGCTGTCCACGTCCACAGCCAGCGGGTTCATAGCCGCTATCTGCATAGCTACATCTTTACCTGCAGCTATGATAGCCTCAGTAGGTGCCTGGTTCATACCTACCAGTACACCTATACGGTAACCAGCGTGAATATAAGGCACAACAGTTGCAGCAGTTACTACTTCAAGACGGGCTACATCGATCTTTTCACCGATCTTAGCTACCATTTCAAGTAATTTTTCTGCTACTGTAGCACCTCCCATCTGGGCAGCCTTCAGGTCATCTATATTAGCTGCTTTAGTATCTAAAGCAACCTGAGTTAATTGCTGTGCGAAATCGATGAATTCCTGGTTTTTAGCCACGAAGTCAGTTTCTGCGCTCAGGTGCAGTACTACACCATAAGTATTATCGGAAGAAGCTTTTGCAACAGCAACACCTTCTTTAGCATCACGGTCGCTACGGTTAGCAGCAACTTTCTGACCTTTCTTACGCAGATAGTCAATCGCATTTTCAAAATCGCCTCCGCTTTCCATCAGGGCTTTACGACAGTCCATCATACCTGCACCAGTTTGTTGGCGCAGCTTATTCACATCTGCAGCAGATATTGTTACGGTACTCATTTTTAATCCTTTTTATTTTTTAAAAAATCGTTTCGAAAATCGTATTTTATGCTTAAAGCCCCAAATCAGGGGCTTTAATACAATATTAAGTATTACTTAAATTTAGCGTTTAGGAGCGCCTGCACCCTGACGGCCACGACCGCCACCCGGGCCACTGCCACCACGGTTGCCTGAGCCACCGCGATTGCCACCACCGGTACCTGCACCACGTCCGGCACCACCGCCAGTACCTGCACCGCGACCAGCGCCACCGCCTGCGGCAGCACCACGACCACGGCCACCACGACGGCCACCTTCGTTATCTTCTTCGTTTACATCCAGGCCACGTTGTCTTTCCTGTATTTCTTCAGCTGTTTCTTCTTCAGTTTCTTTAGCCTGAGAACGTTCTTCCAGACCTTCAAGGATAGCAGCAGTAAGATAGTTAGTAATGATAGCTATTGATTTTGTAGCATCATCATTTGCAGGTATAGCAAAATCAACCTTAGTAGGATCGCTGTTGGTATCAACCATAGCAAAAGTCATAATGCCGAGGCGTTTTGCTTCTGCAAGAGCAATATGCTCGTGGCTGATATCTACCATGAACAAAGCAGCAGGGGTACGGCCCATCTGAGAGATACCGCCCAGTACTTTTTCCATTTTTTCTTTGCTACGGCTCAATGTCAGGCGTTCTTTTTTAGTAACGCTATCCATTGTACCATCAGCCAGCATTTTTTCGATGCTCTGCATTTTCTTTACGCTCTTGCGTATAGTGCTGAAGTTGGTAAGCATGCCACCTAACCAGCGTTCAGTAACGTAAGGCATATTAGCTTTCTGCGCAGCTTCTACTACTATTTCTTTAGCTTGTTTCTTAGTAGCTACGAACATGATCTTCTTGCCACTTTTAGCAATAGATTTCAGTGCAGCAGCTGCTTCATCAAGACCTTCGATAGTTTTGTGAAGATCTATGATGTGTATGCCATTCTTCTCAGCGAAGATGTATGGCAGCATTTTTGGATTCCATTTTTTCTTCAGGTGACCAAAATGCACACCAGCTTCTAATAACTGCTGGTGCAAACTTTTATTTTCTTCCATTTTAGTAATTTCTTGTCGGTTAAAAAGATAAAGAATACAACCAGGCGATTAACGTTTAGAGAACTGGAAGCTACGACGTGCTTTGCGCTTACCAAATTTCTTACGTTCTACAGAACGTGGGTCACGTGTCATCAGACCTTCTTTTTTCAAAGCAGGGCGATATTCAGGATTCACTTCGCACAGTGTACGCGCAATACCCATCTTTATAGCTTCTGCCTGTCCTTTAGGACCACCACCCTGTACATTTATTACAGCGTCGAACGAAGTAAGACCTTCAATTGTTTTAAATGGAAGCTCTACCTGGTTCTGCAGGTACATTATTGGGAAATATGCTTTGTAATCTTTGTCATTAACCGTGATATTGCCTGTACCCTTGCTCAGGTATACGCGAGCTACAGCTTCCTTACGGCGACCAACGGCATTTTTCTGTTTCTCCATTATATATAGAGGTTAAATTTTTCAGTTAATTATTAGAATGTAAGTTCCTGTGGTTTTTGAGCCTTATGCGGATGTTCTGCACCTTCGTAAACGAACAGCTTGCTGTACATAGCACGACCTAAACGATTTTTAGGCAGCATACCTTTTACGGCGCGTTCTATCATCACTGTAGGACGACGCTGGATCAGTTCTTTAGCAGCTTCGTGCTTCTGACCACCAGGGTGACCTGAATAAGTGATATAATCCTTATCCTCCATTTTGTTGCCTGTAAGCTTTACTTTACCTGCGTTGATAACGATTACATAATCGCCACAATCAAAGTGAGGAGTATAATAAGCTTTGTTTTTGCCACGCAGTATGGTAGCAATACGGGAGCTCATGCGGCCTAAAGTTTGGTTAGTAGCGTCTATAACATGCCATTTACGCTCTACAATCTTTTCGTTGGCCGATTCTGTTCTAAAACTTAGATGTCTCATTCCTGTTAAAAAAGTTTTCCTGAATTATGTTGTTGGTTATCCACATTGTGTGGCATAGCCCACTCAACATCAAAAAATTTTGGACTGCAAAGGTAAAACCCACTATTCAATACACCAAAAAATTCATTAAGATTTTTTAAGCTGCCGATACAACTAATTGATAATCAATTAAATTTTAAAATAAATTTTTTAGACCTCCGCAGTATTTAACCCAAAAAAAGCTTCTAAAATAAAAGCCTGACTATAGAAATAGCAGAAAGTTAAAATTAATGTTACCGAGGGCACGATTTTTTTAACATTTCCTTATCCCCCATTTTAGGGGATGTCATTAGAGGATAATTCATTCATAGTCTTACTGCATTATTGCTATTTGGCTTAATAATATAAGTTTTTTAACCGTAAATGCAAGTTTTATTTTAAGAAATTAAAATTTAAGTTTATGTATTAATACCCCTTTTTATCACCCTATCTATAATAACTTCTTCAAATGAATAGAGCATCCATTGTTTAACGAAAAACCAAAAGCGCATGAAAAAAATCTATTTGCTAATAGCCATTCTTTTGGCTACGGGATTTCAGGTCTTTGCACAGACACATCTTGTTAAAGGCCGGGTATTAGACGAAACAGGGCAAGGGTATCCAGGTGCCGGTGTGAGTGTAAAAGGAACCCAAATAGGAACGGTAACCGATGTGAACGGTAATTTTCAGTTAAATGTTCCTGATGACAACAATACGCTTGTGATTCAAGCAGTAGGCTACAATCGCCAGGAAGTAAAGGTGACCGGCGGTACACTATCAATACGGATGACCCAAGCTACCCACGAATTGCAAGGTGCTGTGGTAACTGCCCTGGCTATAAAAAGAGAAAAAAGGGAGCTGGGGTACTCTGCCAGTACCATCTCTAATCAAGACCTTACGAGTGGTAATAATGTAAGTGCCTTGTCTGCTATAGCAGGCAAAACTGCTGGAGCAAATATTACTAGCTCATCCGGCGGACCAGGTGGTTCCACACGTGTTGTATTGAGAGGGGAAAAGTCTATAACTGGGAGCAACAATGCGCTTATGGTTGTAGATGGTGTAATTATTAGTAATACTAATAGAATTAGTAATAATAATACTGCGAAAGGGAATAGCTTGGAACAATATGACTTTGGTAATAGTGGCAATGATATTAATCCCGATGATATTGAATCCATCACGGTCTTGAAAGGCCCAGCAGCTGCAGCTCTTTATGGTTCACAAGCTGCAAATGGTGCTATAATGATTACAACTAAATCCGGTAAGAACAGAAAAGATGCCAGAAAGACAGAAATAACAGTAAAGTCAACTTATACATTATCAGATGTATTAAAATATCCTGACTTGCAACATACTTACGGTCAAGGTAATATTTATGCGGGTATTGCTGATGACAGACGCGAGAATTTTAGCTGGGGTTTACCTTTTGATGGACAACTAAGACCTTGGGGCCAAGTAATAAATGGAACGCAAAAAGTAAAACCGTATTCTGATCAACCAAATAATATTAAAGATTTTTTCAACAAGGGTAAAACATTTGACAATTATATTTCACTCGCTGGTGGAAATGATAAATCAACCCATTTCTTATCAATAGATGCATTAAATAATACAGGCATTGTACCGAACACTTATTATAATAAATATAGCGTTCGATTCAATGGAACGGCACAACTTTCTAATAATTTTTATTCTTCGATTAATGTTAACTACATACATGTTGATCAACGAATAGCTGCGGCAGGCCAAGCCACAGGTTCTTTCTGGGACAATCTACTCCAGACGCCACGAGATATTCCAATAGCTGAACTAAAAAACCTTAATGATGTATTTAACTCTTATGGTTATACTGATGCACAGGGTGTGCAGCGTTATGGCTATTATGGAGCATATACAAATAACCCATATTGGATAGCTCAAAACTTTGTTAACCGAGGCAATACAGACCGAATAATAGGAAGCGCAACAGTAGGCTACAAATCAGGAGATCATTTCGATATTTTTGATCGACTAGGTGCAGATGCCACCTCGGATAGATTCAGCTATGAATCTCCTAAGATTAATTTACAATCTTTTGATCCTCTATATACTGATAATCCGAAAATATTACAGGGAGGATATGAGCAAACGGCATCAAGTAATCTCCTGATTAACAATGACATAATTGCAGATTATAGAAAACCTTTAACTGAAAAAATAGGTATGGACCTACTTGTCGGCAATAATATACAAATAGCAAACAGCACTTTTATTGATGCAGATATCGATCCAAAAACAAATGGGCTTGTAATACCCGGATACTATAATCTACAAAATAGTCAAGGGCCAATCATTGCACATAATACTACCACCGACTCAAGGTCTATAGGTATATATGGTGATTTCAAATTGAGTTATAAACAAACATTATTTATGGATGTAACAGCTCGTAATGATTGGACCTCGACCTTGATAACAAATTATCGCTCGTATTCTTATCCAAGCATAAGCGGATCATGGGTATTTACTGAAGGAATGAACGGAAAATTTAAAGACAATATTCTTAATTATGGCAAATTACGCGCAAGCTATGCGTCTGTCGGAAATGGAGCACGCCCTTACGACAATAATAATCCAGCCTATGTCGCCACTACTGCCAACACAGGTTTTGGTGCAGTAATATTTCCCTTCAACGGCCAACCCGGATATACCTTTCAAAATTTCATTGGCGACCCTAACTTAAGGCCAGAACGTACAAATTCATGGGAAATAGGTACTGATCTTACCCTTTTTAAAAATCGAGTAAACATTGAATTTACATATTACAATAGCCATACAATAGATCAAATAATAGCTATTTTACCTACTGCACCTTCTTCAGGGTTTACCTCCCAGGTATTGAATGTTGGTGATGTACAAAATAAAGGTATAGAATTGGGCCTCAGAGTAACCCCTATCTCAACCCCAAGCGGATTCAGATGGGAACTATACGGCACCTACTATCAAAACAACAACCAGGTGCTAAGTCTTACCAATGGTTCATCTCAGCTGGTGATTGGTGGGTATAATGGTCTTAATATCTCAGCTGCGGTCGGTCACCCTTATGGTGCATTTTATGCTATCGATTTGCAAAGAGATCCACAAGGACATGTAATAATAGATCCTGCTACAGGGTTGCCATTATCTACTCCTAATCCCGTATATAAAGGAACTTATCAGCCTCGCTTTATCGCATCCTGGGGTACTAATTTGAGTTACAAAGGTTTTACACTAAATGTATTGTTCACTACCAAACAAGGTGGCTACTTCTTCAGCAGGGATAAAGAAATTACCGATTTCAATGGTACTGCGGCTGAAACAGGTAATCGTGCAACACAATATTTCGCCAACTCTGTGTATTATGATAACACAACAGGCAAATACGTACCGAATGATGCTGCGCATAATGGTACTATGTATCGTCCTTACGACTACTTTACTACTACCACTCAAACACTTGCGGGAGTACACATTCTCGATGCAAGCTTTGTGAAACTACAGGAAGCAAGCATCTATTACACTATTCCTGAAAAATACCTACATCGCACACCATTCGGGGGTTTATCAGTTGGCATATTCGGCAACAATTTATTTATCTGGACTGCTAAAGACAATAAATATGATGATCCGGAAGTAAGCTCAGGTGGTGCATCAAATGAACAAGGATTTAATTTTTCATCACAGCCTTCTTTAAGGAACTATGGTGCGAGTGTAAAAATTACTTTCTAACTCTTTAAAGCTATTATTATGTCAATAAAATATTCGTTAATTACAACAGCAGCACTGGGAATTATTATTACGTCATCATCTTGCAAAAAATATCTTGATGTAAACAAAAACCCTAATGTGGCTGACACTGTAACAGTAGATCTTTTGCTCCCTTCTGCCGAGGTTTATATAGGCTCTGCCATGGGGGTTGATCTACAAATATATGGCTCTATATGGGGGCAATACTGGACACAGAATCCTAACTCCAGTCAATACCGAACAATAGAAAATTATCAGCCTAACTCTAATGACTTCAATTATTCCTGGGGATTATTTTATAATGATGCAGGGTCAGATCTTGAAAAACTGATACAAAGTGCCGCTGCACAAAATAAAAAACAATATGAGGCTATAGCTTTATTGCTGAAGGCCTACGAATTCCAGGCAATAACTGATGCATGGGGGGATGTTCCTTATACAGAAGCCCTTAAGGGTCTTCAATCAGCAGGGCATATTGTTAATCCTCATTATGATCCTCAAAAAACAGTTTATACCGGCATTCTCTCATTGATAGACCAGGCACTGGGCTTAATAGATCCAAATGATGCTATTACCCCAGGAGGTGATGATCTTATATACGGCGGAAACATGTCTATGTGGAAAAAATTTGCAAACACGTTGAAACTACGTGCATTATTACGTTTAAGCCAAAAAGATCCGGGTACAGCGCAAGCAGGTATAGCCGCCATGTATGCTGCAGGTACTCCAGCGTTTCTTGATATTAATGAGGATGCAGAAATAAAATATACTTCAACATCAGGTAACAAAAATCCTTTGTATGCTGAAGCTGTAGGTTTAAGTCTAGCTCAAAATTTGGTTGCAAGTCAAACTTGTATCGATTCGATGAACAGCAATAATGATTATCGGGTTATTCCTTTTTACTCGCCTGGAAGTACAGGATTTGTCGGTATCAGGCAAGGAAATTACAATCAAATAGTAGCGCCTGGATCATATGCCATTCCATCTAGTTATGTAGGTGGAGATTTCCAAAACCCAGCATCTGCAACTGCACCCGTAAAATTCCTTACTGGTTATGAAAGTAAATTTTTGCAAGCAGAAGCAATAGTAAGAGGTTGGGCATCTGGCGATGCGCAGCAGCTATTTTTAGATGGTATTACTGCAAGTTTTCTGGATAAGGATTACGTAAATTCTTATGCAGATTATGGCACAACTGCTGACTATGCACTATATGCATATTTGAATGGAGATTCTACTTCTGGTGCACCTCCTGCATATTGGGGACAATATCCTGCTTCAGGAACTGCGGATCAAAAGATCAGGCATATAATAACACAAAAATGGTTTTGCATGTGTGGGAATGAAGGTTTTGAAGCATGGACAGAATGGAGAAGAACCGGCTATCCTGACTTTTTTGTAGTATCCACCTCAAACTTAACCGGCGGTAAATTTCCAAGGCGATTCCTTTATCCATTTGATGAAGTAACAGAAAATGCCAATTTCCCTGGTATAGTACCCGTAACAACACCTGTATGGTGGGACATTCATTAATTGAACAGGATCGTTAACTCAAAACTTAAACTAAGATGAAAAAAATAACATTCTTCATATTTGTCATTAGCGCGTTCATATTTACTTCTTGTAAAAAGACGCCTGCTGATGTATCAAAAGTCGTAAAGGTTTCGTACCCAACCATTATATATAGTGGCGGGCAGTTTTTCAGCATCCCAGTTGGAGGGACAGTGCCTTCTGTAACTGTGAGCGCATACGACTCAACTCTCGGGCAAAGTCTGAATGTCGTTCAGTCAGGGACGGTAGACAATACTACACCTGGCCTTTATATTCTTCAGGCTATTGCTAAAAATTCAAATGGTTATACTACTACCGGAGCTATCTATGTAGCAGTAACAAATATTTCACCAACAGTTGATTTATCTGGTAATTATGCACGTCTTAGCACTCCAGACAGCAGCATTGTTATTACAAAGGAAGCTAACGGCTTATACCAGTCAAGCGACATTGGTGGAGCACTTAGCCTTCCTATTGTTGCCTATTTTGCGCAGATAAATGATAGCACTATTGTAGGGCCAGACCAGCCAACAGATGCAGGAACACTTTCAATATCTAATGGTGCAGTGACTTACAGCCCTGACACTACACTATCTTATCATGTAGTTAATGCGTCATTTGGTACCCAATTAAGAACTTTTGTGAAATACTAATCTTCATCACCTTAATATAACCGTTATGAGATCAAAAATAATTTTACTTTTATTATTACTCTGCTCTACGCGAGCATTGTCTCAGCAAGCAATAGGCATACATTTGGGTGGTGATGATTTTTACGGACCTCAGACAGGCAACTACTTCCTTGTAGATAAACCGCATATAAAATACAGTGCTGACAATGCAAAAAACGATACCGGTACGCGCAAGGCATTAATGTGGCAACCTTTAATTAAAGTTTCTTACTGGGCAAAACTTAGCCAGCATTTTGATTTATACTTTGCCTTATCTATGGCTAACCTTCAGTACCCTACCAGCAGCAAAGATTCTGTCTATATAAACAGACTGCTGCGTGATCAAGGTGACCGAGTTGAGAAGTTTCTTGGAGAATTTGATGCAAGGATAAACTATAATATCATTTCCAGGAACGACCATCTGATATCTCCTTATGTATATGCAGGCCTTACTGCATCGTACCATAATATCTTCTGGGGCATGGATGTACCTGTAGGTATAGGAGCTAACATACGTTTAGACAAAGGTTTATTTCTAAATCTTGAAACAGGCTATAAAATTGCTGTTACCAGTCAGGACTTTAATCATTTGCAGCATACTATTGGTGTTGTGTATTGGTTTAAACCGGGTTACAAACCTAAATCTAAAGCTGAAGAACTGGCTGAAGTATTGCCACCACCTGACATGGATAAAGATGGTGTGACCGATAGCCTTGACAAATGCCCTACCATTCCGGGCACTGCTGAATTTGATGG